>DAOWFV010000111.1 GCA_030637805.1 Acidobacteriota bacterium
GGAATCCCACAACCGCCGGCACACGAAGTCGGTGGCATATTAAGAGAACCCCTATGGCCAGTCCAAATATAATGACAATGTCATTTAGCAGCGGTATTTCCATATTCTAAATTGCCTTCAAATTCAGATCGAAAAACCCAAAGCAACGGGACACACAATGCATGTCAAACTCTCTTTGCACGAGGCACCCGAATCCAATTAGAGATCCCAACCCGCATATCTCACCAGCTTTCGGCTGCGGCCGACGATGCACCACACGTGGCACCGCTTTCTCGATTCGCTCGCTTAACGTACTGACAGTACGCCTTCGCTCACTCATCTTGCGAGAGCGGCGCCACGCACGGCACCTCGCCGCCTTCGCGACGGAACCTGGTGAGATGTGCGGGCTTACGAACCGGGCGGGAATGACTTTGGGCCCGTGCTGTCAGTTTCCCCCCCGGGGGGATCGCCCTCCCCCGCATGTCTCCTGACACCAGAATAGTAGCCGGGTTCTCATGAATCGTTCGGGCTGGGCCCTTCATGAGAGAATCCTCCCGATGTCCGACGCGGCCGTTCCCAACACCCTCATCGAATGCAACCATTGCGGGCTCCCGGTGCCGGCAGGGCTGGTGGATCCGGAGACCGAGCTGCAGTTCTGCTGCTCGGGCTGCCGGGTGGCCTGGGAGGTCATCCACGAACACGGCCTCGACCGCTACTACGACATCAAGCATCGTATCGACGCCCCCGAACAGGCGGCGCATCGCACCGGCAAGGGCTTTTCGGAGTTCGACGACCCCACATTCCAGGAGCTCTACTGCCACCATCTGCCCTCGGGCCTGGCCACCATCGAGCTCTACCTCGAGGGGGTGCACTGCGCCGCCTGCGTGTGGTTGGTAGAGAAGCTGACGGTTGTCGTGGATGGCGTGGCGGAGGTTCGTCTCGACCTCGGTCGTTCCCTCGCCCACGTGACCTGGGATGCGCAGACCACCCCATTGTCCGAGGTTGCCCGCTTCCTCGACTCGATCGGCTACACCCCCCACCCCTTCCGCGGGGTCGAGGCGCGGGACATGGCCCGCCGCGAGGAACGGGCATTGATCATCCGCATCGCGGTCGCCGGTGCTGTGGCCGGCAACGTCATGCTCATGGCCTTTGCCCTCTACGGCGGCCACTTTCACGGCATCACCGGTCAGTTCGAACAGCTCTTCCGCTGGCTCAGCCTGGGCCTCTCTCTGCCCTCCGTCCTGTGGTGCGCGGCGGTCTTCTATCGCGGCGCATGGGGCGCCCTCAAAACCCGGACCCTGCACATGGATCTTCCCATCGCGATCGGCATCCTCGCAGGCTTTATTCAGGGCGCCCTCAACACCATACGCGGCAGCGGCGAAATCTACTTCGACTCGGTCACGGTGTTGATCTTCTTCCTGCTCGTGGGCCGTTTTGTCCAGCGCCGGCAGCAGCGGGCAGCCGCCAGCTCCACCGAGCTGCTTTTCTCGCTGACGCCTTCCACTGCCCGGCTGGTGGAGTCCGGCGGCATTCGCGAGGTACCGCTGGAGGCCCTCAGAGCCAGCGAGGTGGTCGAGGTCCGTACCGGCGACTCGATCCCCGCCGACGGCGTCGTCATCGAGGGATCGTCGACCCTCGATCGTTCCCTGCTCACCGGTGAGTCGTTGCCCGAATCGGTGGCGGCGGGAGATCCTGTGCATGCCGGGACCGTCAATCTGAGTGGGCGCCTGTTGGTGGAGGTCCGGGCCACCGGCGAGGACACGCGCATCGGCCGCCTCATGCGGCTGGTCGAGGAGGGTGCGCAACGACGCGCTCCGGTGGTGCTGCTCGCCGACCGGATCTCGGGCTGGTTCGTGGCGATAGTGCTGGCTCTGGCAGCGCTGACCCTCTTGATCTGGCTTCGCCTCGACCCGGCGAACGCCGTCGAGCACGCGGTAGCACTGCTCATCGTCAGCTGCCCGTGTGCGCTCGGCCTGGCGACGCCTCTCGCCGTCAGCGCCGCCATCGGCCGCGCCGCGAGGAGAGGGATCCTGATCAAGGGAGGCGACGCCCTCGAAAACCTCGCTCGACCCGGACGGATGATTCTCGACAAAACAGGGACGCTCACCGAGGGCCGCCTCTCCGTGGTCCGCTGGTGGGGGAACGAGAGCGTCCGGGGTTTGGTCGCCGCCGTCGAAGAACATTCGGCCCATCCCGTTGCACGAGCCCTGAGCGAGGGGTTCGTCGGAGGCGAGAAAGCCATTGCCTCCGAGGTGCACGAGATCACCGGTGCGGGGATCAGGGGAGTCTGTGACGGCCATCGGGTGCTGGTTGCCTCCCCGGGACACGCGGTGGGCGAGCTCGGAGTATTGCCCGCCGAGGCGGCCGCAGCCGTTTCCGATTTTGCCGGCGAGGGCATGAGCCCGGTGGTGGTAGCCGTTGATGACAGGGTCGTTGCGGTGGCTGGCATCGGTGATCCCCTGCGCTCCGACACTGCAGAATCTCTCGACGCCATCCGCAGACGGGGTTGGCAGGTGGAGATCCTGTCGGGCGACCATCCCGCCGTGGTGCAGTCGGTCCTCCGTAGGGTGGGCTTCGAGCCTGCAGCCGGACGCGGAGCGGCAAGCCCCGAAGACAAGCTGGAGGTGGTTCGTGAGGCGGCCGAACAGGGGCCGGTGGCGATGGTCGGGGACGGTGTCAACGATGCAGCCGCGCTGGCCGCAGCCACGGTGGGAATCGGCGTCCACGGCGGCGCCGAAGCGGCGCTCGCGGCCGCCGATGTCTACCTCGGCCGGCCCGGCCTCGCCCCGGTGGTCGAGCTCCTCAAGGGCTCACGGCGCACCCTCGGTGTCATCCGCCGCAACCTCGTCTTCTCACTGACCTACAACGTGGTCGCCGTGTCTTTCGCCATAACCGGCCACATGAGCCCGCTGCTGGCAGCAGTGCTCATGCCCCTGAGCTCGATGACGGTGGTGCTCTCTTCGTACAAGGCGCGTACGTTTTAGGTCACAGGTCACAAGTCGCAGGTCGCAGGTCGCAGGTCGCAGGTCGCAGGTCGCAGGTCGCACCGAGATTGTCGACTGGACTCATGCGATGTCAAGTGTTTTTTCCTTCCTATCCCTCTCTTTCGTGACCTCCGTGCTTGCAAAAACCTTAAGCCTGAGACCTGAGACGTGGAGCCTGTGAGACCTGAGACCTGAAACCTGAAACCTGTTCCCCTCCCGATGAACGGGCGAGCGAGTAAAATAGCCCCGTGTCCGCCATCTACATCGCCCTCCCCGTCGCTCTCCTCCTAGCGCTGGTCTTCCTCGCCGCCTTCATTTGGTCCGTTCGCGCCGGCCAGCTCGATGATCTCGAGACGCCCGCGGTGCGAATCCTCGGCGAGGAGGACGAGCGGGATCCCCAACGGGAAAATGTGATTGAGGACACATCTCATCAGGTTGACTGAACCCCTCTTCGATCGAATCCGTATTATAGGTTGTAACCCGCACTTCGAAGTTGGGCAAAGTAATCGATGAGAGGAGAGAACTTCATGTGGCACCAGATTCCCGATCCCCGGAGATTCGAGCGTGGCCTCTTTTGGCGCGATCACGGGGTCTGGAGCTTTTCCCACCCTTGCATGACGGCCCGGCCGTCACCAGCCCCTATCCCGCCTGATTGAGACCCCCAAACTACCCCCCCCTCCAACCGTCACGGCGTCCGGGCGCCGAGACGGCCCTCACCTCTCTCGATGCTCGAGGCAGGTCGCAGGTCCCGCATCGTAGGTCTCAGGTCTCAGGGTGCACATCACACATCACAAGTCGCAGCAGAATCGTCGGCTAGATTCCTGGATGTCGAGCCTTTTCTACGACTTCCTTGAGTTTTTCAATGAGACCTGAGACCTGAAGCCTATGAGACCTGAAACCTGTGACCTGAAACCTGTGACCTGAGACCTGAAGCTTGTGAGACCTGAGACCTGAGACCTGAGACCTGAACCCTCTACACAATCAACATCGCGTCGCCGTACGAAAAGAACCGGTAGCCTTCAGCGATCGCCTCCCGGTAGGCCGCAAGCACCCGTTCTCGGCCCGCGATGGCGCTCACCAGCATCAACAGGGTGGAGCGGGGCAGGTGGAAGTTCGTCAGCATCGCCCCCAACCCCCGAAATTCGTAGCCCGGCGTGATGAAAATATTGGTCCAGCCGTGGCCCGCGGCCACCGTCCCGTTCCCAGCCGCCAACGCTCCCTCGAGCGCGCGCACGGTCGTGGTGCCCACGCAAACCACGCGCCGACCCGCCTCGAGGGCGACGTTCACCGCCGCGGAAGCCGTCTCCGAGAAGTGGTACCACTCCTCGTGCATCTCGTGGTCCTCGATCTGATCCACCTGCACCGGCCGGAAGGTGCCGAGGCCCACGTGCAGGGTGAGAAAGGCGAGCTCCACCCCCGTGGCGCGTACACCGTCCAAAATCTCTTCGGTGAAATGCAGGCCCGCGGTCGGCGCCGCCACCGCCCCCGGCGAGGCCGCATACACCGTCTGGTAGTCCATTCGATCAGCCGGAACCGCCCCCTCCGGCCGTTGGACGTACGGCGGCAGGGGTACCTCGCCGATGCGGTCCAGACGGGCGAGCTCCAACGACGGAACGAAGCGTACGATCCAACGCCCCTCCCCGAGCGCCTCGACGGGCAGCACCTCCCCACCGTCTGGAAGCACCAGCCGCTCACCGGTCCGTGCCCGAGCCGACGGGCGCAGCAGGCTCTCCCAAAGATCGGTCGTCACCCGGCGGAGGAGAAGCAGCTCGAAGCCGCGCCCAGTCGGCCGCCGAGCAACCAGCCGCGCCGGAATCACCCGGGTGTCGTTGAGGAGCAGGAGGTCGTTCTCCCGCAGCATCCCCGGCAGCTCGGCCACCGTCCGATGCCCTAAAAGACCGCTCGCCCGGTCGAAAACCAATAGCCGCGAGGTTCCTCGCGGCGCCGGCTCCTGCGCCACCAGCTCAATGGGCAGATCGAAGTCGAAGTCGTCGGTCCGCACCATCGCATAGTAGACCGGATTCTGCCGGTCGGCGGCGTCCTCGCCTTTCGACGTGCGGAGAAAAAGCGGGAGGCCCGCGGAGGGCCTCCCTTGAAGGAGGAGTGGCGCCTCGCGCCCGGTCGAGCTCTCAGTTCAAAAGCAAGGTGGGTCTGTAGAGCTCGACCATATCGATCATCCAAACGTCCTGATCCGTCGTGAAATGGTCCATGCACGGGTCGTCGGTGTAGTCCATGAAATTGTAAATCGGGTCCAACCCTACCTGCGGGCAGGTGTCTCTTCCCTCGGGGCAGCCGAAGGCGGCGGTCGCCTCGAAAGGCGTGTCGTCGATCTCGTCCCCCGGCTCAGTGCAGCCGTTCTGGAAGGTGTGGAGCAGTCCGAAGTAGTGACCCGCCTCGTGGGTCGCCGTGTCGCCTTCGTCATACGGAACCGCCGTGCCACCGGGCAGCGAGGAGTGCAGCAGCACCACACCGTGCCGGTAGTCGTCCTCCGGAAACGACCACGGGAGATAGGCGAAACCCAACAGCTGCCACTTGCCGTAGTGCGGATCGCAGCTGTAGATGTTGAGGGTCGTTTCCGGTGATATGGCGAGAGCCCTCTTCATCCTGAAGTTCTGCTGATAGCACCTGTCGAACCACGGTTCCTGCTCGGTCTGTTCGAAATAGTCGACGCTGTCGAGGGTGAAGCGGAATTCCCCGTAGGCCTGGTTGAGTACCTCGATCTGCGCCTCGATCTGCTCATTCGGCGGGATGCCAATCTCATGACCCTCCTCGTCGACCTTGTAGATCACGTGGAAGGCGACCGGGACACCGATTTTTCTGCCTCTCTGTCCAGCTCCCTGATGTTGAGCGAGATCCTGCGCAACAGCCGCCATCTCGGCGAGGCTGGGCTCCGGCGTCCCGCAGCGATAGCCGCGGACCAGGTTGCCGTCCGGCCCCTGGAAGTAGATATGACTCTGGTTGGCGAAGACCTCCGCCGGCTCAGCCGCCGTCGACGGCTCCTCAGCGAAAGCTGCTCCTCCCACTGCGAGAACTGTAAACATGAAGATCCAGACAATTCGAAGTGTGTGAGCGAGCATCACGCCTCGTTCCTCCCTTGCCGTGCCGAGGCCTCCCGGCGCCGGCAGGTCTGTTGATCCAAGGGGATCCCTGTAATCCGAACGGCCCGTCGCCATCGCACGAGGGCGGAGGCCGCTCTTGGCTCGAGTGGTCAGCGCGTAGCGATCCGGAATCCTGCACCCGCCCGACAGTGCCGTCCCTGACCGTTGCCCCGCTCATGACCGTCCTACCCTCTTCCACCCCCCTCCGCCTATCCATCCCTGATCTCAGTCGGTCCTACCGCAAGATCCGCGCCAGGTCTTCTGACCACAAAAAGGCCCTTCAGCACAGCCAGGGTCCTTCCTCGATCTCAGTTCACCGGGGCAAATCGATCCACTCCCGTGTCACACGGACACGGAGGACGCCTGCCTCACTAATAACCCGGTGAGATATGCGGGTTAGAATCCCAGTCGATGGTACGAACCTCGCGGCAGAGACTCGGTCGAAACGCGGAATGGGCAGCACTGCTGCTGCTCCTCCTCAAGGGCTACCGCCTTCGCCATCGCAACTGGAGGGGCGCCGGCGGAGAGCTCGATCTGGTGATGCAGCGCCGTTCAGAGATTGTCTTCGTCGAGGTCAAGGCTCGTGCGAGCGGTCTCTACGGCGGCGCGGTCGCCGCGGTGGACGCCCACAAGCGGCGGGCTCTCACCCGCACCGCCGCCGTCTACCTCGGCCGCTTTGGGCTGTGGGAGCGACCCTGCCGCTTCGACGTGATCACCCTCGACCGACGTGGTGGCCTGTTGCCGTGGCGCCTGCGCCACTACCGGGACGCATTCCAACCCAATCTTGGCCGGCAGTTTTGAGGGCCGAGTTTTGAGTTTTGAGTTTTGAGTTTTGAGTTACGGGCGCCAGTAACGCGCCCAAGCGCGGGCAAATGGCTCCGATTCACCTGACCGACCCGCGCGCCGATAAATCCGAAATCCGAAATTCCTAATTCCTAATTGTCCGGGTGCGTGGCCTCTACTTCTGAAACCACTTCTTTTTCTGGATCGTGAGCGGACCCTGGGGACCCCCGAGCCGGGTCTCGTGCCCGGAGTGGTCGGTGGCCACCACGAAGAACTGCACCCATCCGTTGCCGTGCAGATCCGGACTCACCTCGAACGGGTACATTCCATTGCCCTGGTCCTGGAGGACGATTTCCCGGTACTCGGGGTTGGATTCGGTGTTCACGACCACCACGACCCGCTCGACCCGGTAGTCGTCGGTCACACTCAGGGGAACGACCAGGGTCTTGTTCTTCCGGAACGCGAGTTCGAAGTCATTCGGCAGCTCGATGATGGGGTGGCCGGCATCGAGATTCGCCAGTTGAGTCTCGAGGCGACGGCGACCTTCCTCGTATCTGTCCAGCCAGCCGGAATCGGGCTCGGCCGCCGCCAGGGACCGCAGACCACCTTCGGGATTTCCGGCCTCGCCCATGGCCAGCGCCTCATCGAGGATCTCCCGCTGCCGCTGCTCCGCCCGTACCTGCTCCCGGCACCAGTTGATCCGCTCCTCGACTCCGGTCCGGCCGGGCCACGCCTTCTGGAGGCTATCGAGCCGGACGATAGCGAGCTCGTAATTGCCAGCTTCAATCGCGGTCTCGGCATCCGCCCTTATGGCAACCGCCGCTTGCTCGCGCAACTGGTAGGCTGCGTTGTACTCCGGTAGCAAGGCACTGACCGCCGCCGAAAGCTCGATGACCCGGAGGTTATCCCCGGCCTCTTGCGCAGCCCACAGGTCGTTGTGGGCGTTCATGGCCTCACGCGCGCGGTCCAGGTCCCGCTCCAGGCCGGGCACGGTCCTCAGCTCGGCCCGCGAAAAAGCGGAGACCCCGACTATGCCGCGGCGGAGCATGCGCACGCTTCCCTGCTCGAGCCCACCCCTGAGATCGCGAATCGCACGGTCGCGATCGGCCCCTGCGAGAGCGCTCCGAATATCCTCGTAGGTCGCCGCCTCGTCCTCCGTGAAGGCCTCGATCTCCTCGGGCCGGAGCGCCTGGATCGCCGCGCGCGAACCGGCTGCGTCGCCACCCATCAGAAGCGCCTCGGCGCTCTCCAGGCGAGGGTTGGTGGATGGTGGCAGCTCTGGCTCCGGCGTCGGTTCCGGGGTGGGAACAGGGGTCGGGATCACCATTGGCTCGGGCGGTGCAGCGGGTTGGGCACGAGGCAAGATCAGGGTAACGATTACCAGCAATACCACAGCCAGCACCGCCGTCGCGGCGAGCAGAATCGATCGCGGTACAGCTGGGCGCGCCGGCTCGTCGCTGTCGGCCGCCACCGGCACGGCACTTGGCTTCAAACCTGGTTCAGAAGGTGCGCCGGCGACTGAAGGCGCCTGCTCCGACGAAGGGGGCGTTTCGGACGGCATTGAAGGCGGCGCGGCACCGGCAGCGGGAATCAGTTCACCGTCGAGGGTCGGTCCGTCACCCCCGCGGCGAGGAATCTCCGAGATGGACGAGGTCGCAGGCTCGATGGGGAGCGCCACCTCCGGCACCTCTCCCGGCTCGACCCTGAAGGTTTCGAAGGGCGACAGCTCCTCCCCTCCGAGCACCGCCGTAGCTCCGGAATCGGCGGGCTCTTCTGGAAGCGCTCGGATCAGCGCATCCCGCATGTCGGCAAGGGACTCCCCACGCACCATCGGATCCAAATTCAGGGCCCGCTTCAGCATCGAGATCAGGGGTCCGGTGTCGCCAAGGCCCTCCGCCACACCCTTGCCCAGGACCACCCGCGGTTTCTTACCGCCCGCGCCCTCCGCCTCGGTGCCGAGGAGACGGCAGGCGATCACGGCGAAAGAGAAAAGGTCGCTCCGCCACCCTTCGGCAGGGACGACCGCTGCAGACGGAAGGAGCTCCGGTGCGACCTCGGGCACATCGGGTTCCGGCCACGTGCCGCCGGCCACCGATGCGAGAAAGGCCGCCGTGCCAAAACCAAGGAGCCGGACCCGCTCCGACTGCCCCTGTTCACTAATGAGGATGTTGTCTGCCCGGAGGTTGAGGTGGGACACGCCGGCACTGGCCAGGACCTCGAGCGCGCCGAGAATCTGCAGAAGCACCGGGACCGCCCGCCCAGGCTGCGGCGCCGCCCAGGCGTTCAGGTCGACGCCGCTGACAACGTCCATCACCAGGAAAACGCTCTGATCGGGTGTGAGGCCGAAGTCGCGAATCGGCGGGACCGAGGCGCCCGGGAGGGAACGAACCGCCTCGGCCACCCGGTGGAAGCGCTCGATCTCCTCCTCGCCTGCTACCGGGCTGCCACGGGCGATGAGCTTGAGCACAACCTCGTCGCCGATGCGGGGGTCGGCCGCCAGGAACACGGTGCTCCAAGGTGAGGTCTTCAGGACCCTCGCAGGACGGTACTCCTCGACGATCTCTCGTACCTGCATCGTTTCTACTATACCGCGGGTTTGGAGCTTGTCCGATTCTGAACAGGCCCGTCGCGCAACCGGACAGAATTACGTTCGAAAACGAAAGAACGCCCCCAAAAACGGCTGGCACGGACATTGCGATAAACCCGGGACAGACTGGAGTCTGACGTGGCCCTGATCAACGACATCCGGTACGCCATTCGCACCCTGATTCGAATCGAGTAGCGGAAAGGAACCACCATGGATGGACTGCTCACCGAAATCCGTTTCGCATTGCGGCACCTCGCGAGAAGCCCGTCGTTCTCGATACTCGTCATCCTCACCCTGGCCCTCGGAATCGGCGCCACCACCGCGATCTTCAGCGTCGTCAACGGCGTGCTGCTGAACGATCTTCCCTACCCCGAGTCGGACCGGATGCTCAGGGTCCGCGCCCACTTCCAGGGACGGGTATTCAGCTCAAGCGCGGCGGCCAACTTTCACGATTACCGCGAATTCGAAAGCGTCAAATTCGTCACTTTTTATCGATTCCAACGGTGGTATCTCGGCGACACGACCGAACCTCGATTTCCTCTCGGAGCCGAGGTCAGCCACGAGTTCTTCGATGTGGCCGGTATCCAGCCGGCCCTCGGAAGAGGCTTCACACCCGACGACGAGCGGCTCGACACCGACGTGGTGGTCATCAGCCACGGGCTCTGGCAGAGCCACTTCGCCGGACGGACCGACATCGTGGGCCAGAAAGTCATCCTCGATGGGGCGCCGTACACCGTAATCGGTGTGGCGCCGGCCGGCTTCAACTTTCCCAACCCCGAGGTGGAGGTATGGCGGCCGCTGTGGTTCGACGTTTCCGCGTCCGGACACCGGACAGACCATCTCTACGAAGTGATCGCGCGGGTGGCGGACGGCGTTGCCATCGAAGAGGCGCAGGCGGAGTTCGCCGCCTACGGTGAGCGCATGGTCCAGGAGTATCCCGAGAACTACAAGAACTTCCAGTACGGAATTTCGGCGGTCAGCCTACTCGAGTCCAGGGTGGGTTCAGTCCGCGCCCCGCTCCTTGTGCTGATGGGCGCCGTGATCTTCGTGCTGCTGATCGCGGTCGCAAACGTCGCGAATCTCCTGCTGGTTCGGTCGGAGACCCGTAATCACGAGTTGGCTGTGCGGTCTGCCCTCGGCGCGTCGCGGCCGCGAATCCTGCGGCACCTGTTCGCCGAGTGCCTCCTGCTGTCGCTCGCCGGCGGCGCCTTGGGTCTGTTGATGGCGTTCTTCGGCACCAGGGCGCTGTTGGCCTTTGCCGAAGGTTCCGTGCCGCGGACCAACAACGTATCCATCGACATCCGGGTTCTCGTCGTCACGGCGCTGGTCTCGATTGCCGCCGGTCTGCTTGCCGGAGCCTTCCCCGCACTCAGAATCTCAGGGCTCCGCGGAGGGCACGTCCTGCGGGCCGGAAATCGCACCATCGCCGCGGGCCGTCGCAACCGTCTGCGCTACGGGCTGGTCGTTGCCGAGATTGCGCTGTCCGTCATCCTCGTGGTCGGAGCCGGCCTCATGATCCGCACGCTCTCCGAGCTCACCCGCGTCGACGTGGGTTTCCGGACCGACAATATCCTTACCACGAGAATTTCCCTGCCCCAGTCGATCTACGCCGAGGGGCCCAGCATCGCCGACTACTTTCGTACGGTCGAAGAAAAGGTCGAGGCGCTTCCCGGTGTGATCTCGGCAGGTGTCGTCCGCCAGCTCCCGTTGGCCAGCGGCTTCGGCACCTACTCGATCCAGATCGAGGGCCGCGAGGTCGAGTCCATTGGGGAGACTCCACACACGTACCTTCAGGTCACCTCCCCCGGCTACTTTGGCACCCTCGGGCTCGCCCCGCTTCGCGGCAGGCTCCACGACGAGCGTGACACGTACGGCCGTCCTCTGACCGTGACCGTCAACGAGGCATTCGTGCGCCGGCTCCTTTACGGCGAAGAGGCCATCGGCCGGCGCGTCAAACGGTGGGGCGACGGTCAACCGTGGGCCGAGATCGTTGGTGTCATTCCCGACATCCAGCAGCGGGACCTCGAACGGGAGCCGTACCCCACCATGTACGTCAATCTCGCGCAGATCGCGATCGAGGGCCTCCCTGTGGACAGCTTCGAGCTCGGTTTCGCGCGACGCCTCTGGCTGGTCATCCACACCGAGCTGGATGCCGCCGGTTACGCCGAACCGATCCGAAACATCCTGCGGGAGTTTGGTCCTGCGGTGCCGGTTGCCGACTTCCGGACCATGGCCGACATCCGCGCCGACACGACGGCGGGCCAGGAGTTCCCAACCGCGCTACTGATGGTGTTTGGCTTCATCGCCCTGACACTGGCTGTCGTCGGTGTGTACGGGGTGGTGGCGTTCGCCGCCAACCGGCGAGTCTTCGAAATCGGTATCCGGATGGCCCTGGGGGCGGAACCTTTCGAGGTACGGCGCCTTGTGGTGCGGCACGGGCTGCTGCCAGTGTCCATCGGCGTGGTGATCGGACTCGCGGGCGCGGTGGTGGCCACCCGTTCGATGCAGAGCCTGCTCTACAACGTCCGCCCGCTGGATCCGAGCACCTTGATCGCGGTGCCGGTGGTGATCGTTGCTGCCGCCTTCATTGCCAGCTTCATCCCCGCCCTCCGCGCCTCGCGGGTCGATCCCTCCACCGTCCTGCGGAGCGAATGATGGCTCGTAGTGTTCGATTCCGGACACTTGCGTCCCGCGGGCGGACGAAAAACGCTGCCGACGGCGGTCATCGGGCCCGAAAACGCCTGGCACGCGACTTGCGGTGCCGCACAGTGGGAAGTTGATGATGGACATTGTTCGAACCGGGATCGCCGAAAAGAAACGCCGCAACCGGTGGATCATCGCCGCTGCCGGAATCGTCGCAGCGGCAGCCGTGACCGTGGTCGTGGCCGGCCTCGATCCCGCCGCCCCGGCGGTCGACCGTGACACCGTGTGGATCGGTACGGTCGAGCGCGGAACCTTCGAACGGCAGGTGCGAGGTCATGGCAAATTGGTCCCGGAAAATCTGCGTTGGGTCCAGGCCCGGACCACCGGCCGCGTCGAGGTCATCCACGTCGACCCCGGCCACCGAGTCGCCGCCGACGGCGTGATCCTCGAACTCTCCAACCCCGAGATCGAACGGTCGGCCATCGACGCCGAGAACGCGCTCCTACGGGCTGAGGCCGAACTCGAGAGCCTCCGCGTGACCCTCATCTCGTCGGAGCTCGACCAGCGAGCCCGCGCCGCCGAAGTGGACGCGGAGTACATCGGGGCCTCCCTTTTCGCCGAGGCCAACCGGGAGCTGTCCGACAAGGGCCTGGTCTCGGACATCCAACTGCGTTCGTCGGAGGCGATGGCTCAAGCGCTGGCGACCCGGCAGGAGATCGAAGCCCAACGCCTGGAAATGAACTCCGAGGCCAGCCGCGCTTTTTTGGCGGCGCAACGGGCCGAGGTCGAACAACATCGAGCTCTCTACAATTTGCGCACCGAGCAACTAGATGCACTGGCTGTTCGCGCCGGGATCGCCGGCGTCGTGCAGGAAGTCCCGGTGGAGATCGGCCAGCAAGTGGCCACCGGCACCATGCTCGCCAAAGTGGCCGAACCGACGCGACTGCAGGCCGAGCTGAGAGTCCCTGCGACCCGTGCCCGCGACGTTCGTCCCGGCCAGGCGGTCAGTGTCGACACCCGCAACGGCCTCGTCGACGGCACGGTGACCCGCGTCGATCCGTCAGTACACGAGGGCTCCGTGATGGTCGAGGTTCGTCTCGATGGCTCCCTGCCGGACGGCGCACGTCCGGACATGGCGGTGGATGGCGCCATCCAAATCGAACGACTGACCGACGTGCTGTACGTTGGCCGGCCCGTGCAGAGCCAGGAGAATGCAACGATCGGACTGTACCGGCTCGAGGGCGACGGCAAGCACGCGCTCCGGGTCAGGGTCGAGCTCGGCAGCTCGTCGGTGGACACCATCGAGATTGTCGACGGTCTCCGTGAGGGCGACCGGGTGATACTGTCCGACACCAGCCGGTGGGACGAACACGAAAAAATCCGTTTGCGTTGAGAAAAGGAGCGAAGCAATGACTGACCAGAGCACCACACTCATCCATATGGCAGGCGTCAGAAAGGTCTTTCTCACCGACGAGGTCGAGACCCACGCCCTGTCCGACGTCCATCTCGATATCCAGAGCGGCGATTTCGTGACCGTGGCCGGGCCTTCCGGCGGCGGAAAATCGACGTTGCTGTCGATTATGGGCCTTCTCGATACGCCGACCGAGGGGGACTACCACCTCAACGGCCACCCGGTCGAGACGCTGACCGTGCGAGAACGAGCACAGCTCCGCAACCGGGCCATCGGTTTCATCTTTCAGAGCTTCAACCTGATTGGCGATCTCACGGTTTTCGAAAACGTGGAACTGCCCCTGGTCTACCGCAACACCCC
>DAOWFV010000109.1 GCA_030637805.1 Acidobacteriota bacterium
GGAAGGTCAAGGAGACAAGGGTTTTCGCGCCGGGATCGTTAGGTTTTGTTGGTTTCGAAGACGCCTACTTTTTCATTCTCCTCCGCCCGGAGGGTGCGGTTTCCGAAGTGCGTGTGGAACCCCTCGAGTTTTTCGAGAACGGCTCTGAAGACAAGCCCACGCGGGTCCTTCGCATCTCGGTGGTTCCCGTTCCCGGCCAGCTGCAGGGACAGCTCCTGGGAGCGCCCAAGGAGTACGACCTTCTGCAAGCGATCGACCGCGGTGTCGAGAAGACCCTCGATTTTGGGATTTTCAGTCCGATATCGCTATTTTTCCTCAAAGCGCTGCGTTGGATCTACAGTGTTGTGGGGAATTACGGCGTCGCCATCATATTGCTCACCCTGGGGATCCGTATTCTCCTCTTCCCCCTCATGCACACCTCGACGGTGTCGATGCGCAAGATGCAAAAAGTGCAGCCCAAGGTGAAGGAGATCCAGGCGCGGCACAAGAAGAAGAAAAGCGACCCGCAGGCGCGGGCGAAGATGAATCAGGAAATGATGGCGCTCTACAAAGAGGAGGGGGTCAACCCGATGGCGGGCTGCCTGCCGATGTTGGTGCAACTCCCCCTCCTGTGGGCCCTGTACCAGCTGTTCTTACGCGCCATCGAGCTCCGGCATGCGCCGTTCGTGCTGTGGATCACCGATCTTTCGGCGAAGGATCCCTACTACGTCACACCTATTCTGATGACCGCAACGATGTGGCTGCAGCAACGCCTGGCTCCACAGGCCGGCGACCCCCAGCAACAGAAAATCATGCGCATGATGCCCTTGATTTTCGGCATCATGTTTTTGCAATTTCCCTCGGGCCTCGTCCTGTACTGGCTGGCCAATAATGTCATCACGATCATTCAGCAAGAGGTGACCCTCCATCTGGTGGGCGAGCGCCGGCTGAAGTTCTTCGGTTTCGGCAAGCAGAGGAAGGACGCTAAACGATGAGCACCGACAGAACCTTTCGCGGCGCCACCCTGGACGAGGCGCTGAGCACGGCATGCACGGAGCTCGGCTCGCGGCTGGAGGAGCTTCACTATGAGGTGATCGAAGGAGCGGGCCGCGAGGAGACCGTGGTCGAAGCCGAGGTCGATCCGGTAGCTGTTTTGGGACTCTTCCTCTCCGAGTCCTTTGGTGCGGGCGAGTTGGAGATCACCGCCCGCCTGCTGGAGGCTTCCGAGGCATTCGAGGGAGAGCTGGAGGGCACCGACCTGCACCTTCTCACGGCTTCTGGGGGTCGAGGCCTCGACGCCTTGCAGTACCTGTGCAATCGCGTGCTCAACCGGCGCCTCGCAGATCATCTCCCGGTGCATCTCGACAGTGATGGATTCAAGGAGCGGCGAGCGGAAAAGCTTCAAGGACGCGCCCGAGCGGCAGCCGAAGAAGCCATGCGCCGTGGGGCGCCAGTGACCCTCGAACCACTGACGCCGGCTGCCCGTCGTGAAATACACCTCGCCCTTGCCGAGGACCCTGGAGTGGAGACGGAATCCGATGGCGACGGCTTCCTCAAGCGGGTTGTCATCCGTCCTACACGGCGGCGTTGACACGATCGTCGCCCGGGCAACCCCGGCGGGACGGGGTGCACTGGCCGTGATCCGGGTCAGCGGTCCGGAGACCGCGGCCGTGGCACAGCGGGTGTGCCCGGAAGTGGACACGGGAAGTGGGTGGCGGGCCGGCTTGGCGACCCTTCGCGGAGCGTCGGGGGAGACCCTGGAAACCGCGGTCGTGGTTGCCTTTCCGGGCCCTCGATCCTACACCGGAGAGGACATGCTCGAAGTCACTCTCCACGGCTCGCCATATCTGGTGGAAGCCGTTATCGACGCCTTTGTAGCCGCCGGCGCGCGACGGGCTGGACCCGGGGAGTTTACCCGGCGCGCGGTCGCCAATGGCAAGCTCGACCTCGTACAAGCGGAAGCCGTGCAGGATCTCATCCGAGCGGACGTTGCGTGGCAGGTACGGCTCGCGCGGGAGCAGCTTGCGGGGACGCTCTCGAGGCGATTTGCAGAGGTGCGATCGGCGCTGGTTTGTTTGCTCGCTTCCCTGGAGGCTTCGCTCGACTTCGCCGAGCGGGATGTGGTGGTGGAACCCGGAGTACTGGAGAGGCAGCACGACCGCTGTCGGGGACTGGTGGAGGAATTGCTGGCCACCGCCTCCGCCGGTGCGCGCATTCGTGATGGCGTCCGGGTTGTGATCCTGGGTGGCCCCAACACCGGGAAATCAACGCTCTTCAACAACTTATGCGGCTCAGAGCGGGCCATCGTATCCCCTCACCCGGGAACCACCCGCGACGTTCTCGAGGCGGAGCTTGACCTCGAGGGTGTGCGGATGGTCATCCAGGATACTGCCGGGTTGCGCTCAGGTGGCGACGAGGTCGAAAAGGAGGGACGCCGGCGCGCCGTGGGGGCTGCGGCCTCCGCGGCGGTTGTGTTGCTGCTTTGGCCCACAGACGCCGGTGAGGGAGAGGAGGCTCCGGAGACGCCCTCGGGGGTGGCTGTTCTTCGGGTCCGCTCCAAAGCGGATCTTGCTGCTGGGGACCCGCTGAACGATGGTTGGTTGGCGGTCTCCTGTTACACGGGCGAAGGCTTGGAAGCGCTGCGGGAACGGCTGGTGCGATTGGTTGCGGGCGAGATCGCCGATCTCGGTGGGGAGGTGGCAATCGCAGAGCGCCACCGGAGGGCCCTCGAGCAGGCGATGACTGAGCTCGAGGCCTGTGATCTCTCGCGGCCTGAACTGGCCGCCGAGGGGGTTCGCTGGGCCCTGCGCGCCGTGCAGGAGATGACCGGCGAGGTAGATTCGGACGAGGTGCTGGATGGAGTTTTCAGCGCCTTCTGTATCGGGAAGTAGTCGTGGGTGAGCTGAAGGCAGACGTGGTGGTGGTGGGTGCGGGTCACGCGGGCTGCGAGGCCGCTGCGGCCGCAGCCCGCATGGGGTCGGCCGTGGTGCTGGTCACCCTCCACCGTGAAACGGTGGCGCAGATGCCGTGCAACCCGGCGATGGGCGGCATCGGCAAGGGACACCTGATTGCCGAGCTCGACGCCCTCGGCGGGCTCCAGGGTTGGGCTGCCGACCGTGCGGGCATCCAGTTCAAGATCCTCAACCGCTCACGCGGACCGGCGGTTTGGGGGCCTCGAGCCCAATGCGACAAGGAAATATACGGGCGCCTCATGCTGCGATTGATGGAAGGTCTGCCGGGAGTCACGCTGGTGGAGGGGGAGGTCGAGGGACTGCTCCTCGAGGATGGCTGCATCTACGGCGTGCGGCTCGAGGGCGGCGTGCGGATCGAGGCGCCGGCGGTCATTCTGACCACCGGCACCTTCCTTGGCGGCCTCCTCCACACCGGCGAGGACCGGCGCCCGGGCGGACGGTTCGGAGAGCGCCCGAGCACGGGGTTGGGCGGCGAGCTGACCAGACTTGGGCTCGAACTCCGTCGCTTCAAAACGGGAACACCGCCGCGGCTCGCGAAAGCGAGCCTGGACCTCGAGCGTCTCGATGTTCAAAAGGGCGACCCCGAGCCGCGACCCTTCTCATGGCGGACGCGAGCCGTACGTAATCGCTGTGTTTGCTGGGTGACGCGCACCCCCCCAGAGGTCCGGGCCATTATCCGCGAAAATCTCCACCGATCGCCTCTCTTTGCGGGTGCCATCGATGGAGTTGGACCGCGTTACTGCCCTTCCATCGAGGACAAGGTTGTGCGCTTCCCCCACCACGAGAGCCACACAATCTTCCTCGAGCCGGAAGGTGTTAACAGCGGCAGCATCTATGTCAACGGTCTGTCGACCAGCCTACCGCAGGACGTTCAGGAACGGGTGGTGCGGACCGTGCCCGGCCTCGAGGGAGCCGCCTTTCTTCGCTACGGGTACGCGGTGGAGTATGACGTGGTCGCGCCGCGCCAGGTCACACGGCGGCTGGAGTGCCGGGAGGTTCCGGGGCTTTACCTGGCCGGGCAACTCTTGGGCACGTCCGGGTACGAGGAGGCGGCCGCGCTCGGCCTGCTCGCCGGGATCAACGCGGTCCACGGGCTTCGCGGTGAGGAGCCGTTTGTTCCAGGCCGTGAGGATGCCTATCTGGGTGTCTTGGTAGACGACGTGTGCGGGCGGGAGCATCGTGAGCCCTACCGGATGTTTACGTCGCGGGCGGAGCACCGCTTGCTTCTGGGGGTGGACTCCGCCCGGGAACGCCTGATGGCGGAGGGCCGGCGCCTGTCTCTGGTGCCGGAGAGGGCGTTTCACGTGGAACAGGAGCGCTGGAGAAAGCGCCGGCTCGCGCGGACGGTGCTCGAAGAGGCACGCATCAACCCCAACGCCGCCACCCGGGAGCGGGTGCGCCGAGTGGCGGGGGTCGAGCTATCCTCCCCCTCGAGTTGGGCGCAGGTGCTCAGGCGACACGACGTCGATGCTGAGAATGTTGCTGCCGCCCTTTCGGAGCTCGAGGGGCTGACCGCCGAAGACCGCAGGATTGTGGTCGGCATGCTCCGTTATGACGGGTATCTGGCCCGCCACGAGCACGAGCGTGAGCGGCTCCGCCGCATGCGGCACATCCCCATACCGGCAGACCTGGACCCGGCTTCCATTCCCGGGCTGTCGCGCGAGGTGGCGGAGGCGCTGGAGGTCGAGCAACCGCAGACCATCGCCGACGCCGAGCGTCTACCCGGCATCACCCCCGCCGCGCTGGCCATCCTAACCGGACGAATTGCCCGCGGAGGAGGCGGGGAGTGAATCGGGAGAGTGGGTTTGCTGAGCTTCTGGCGCCCCATGTTGGCGGCGAGGTGGCGGACCGCCTGGTGCTCTATGCCGAGCTTCTGGAACGCTGGGCGGGGAAGCACAGTCTGGTGAGTTTTGTTGACCGGAAGGAGTTGGTCGAGCGGCACATCCTGGAAGCCCTGGCCGCCGAACCTTGTCTCGGCCGGACAGGCCGGCTCCTCGACGTCGGCAGCGGCGCCGGGTTACCCGGCGTTCCGTTGCTTGCTGCGCGGCCCGAGTGGGGGGGGGTGTTCTTGGAGCCGCGGCAGAAGCGCTGGGCCTTTCTCCGGCTGGTCATCCGCGAGCTTGGTCTCAAGGCGCGTGCCGATCGCACCCGGTATCAGGAGCTGCCGCCGGGGGAGAGCTGGGACTTGCTGACCATCCGCGCGGTCGGCGGTTACGATGAGCTTCTCCCGTGGGCGCGGGCGCGGCTGGCGCCGGGGGGTGAGGTGCTGCTTTGGACTACCGACGAAGAGGAACGGGGGTTGCGCGGGGACGCCCGCTGGCGTGTGTTAAGCTCCCCGCTGCCCGGTCTGGATCGTGGCCGGCTCATTCGTCTGCAACCATGTTTCACGTGAAACCCCCCTCGTCCAGCGCCCGGAGATTAACACTCAAACCGATGTTAATAAAAGACTTATCATGATTTCCCCCAGGGTCTCCGATTGCTGAGTAGACGAGCGCGGGTGGTGGCGGTGGCCAACCAGAAGGGTGGCGTGGGGAAGACCACGACGACCATCAGCCTGGGAGCGTCCCTCGCTGCTTATGAGTGCAACACCCTCCTGGTGGACCTCGATCCCCAGTCGAACTGCAGCTCTGGATTGGGGAGAGAACCGGCTGCCGGGGAGACAACATCGTATGAGCTCCTCACCGGCGCCACCACAGTGACAGAGGCGGCCCATTCGACGGAGTTTCCCCACCTCACCGTGGTTCCGGCCACCCCGAGCCTGGCGGGCGCAGAGGTGGAGCTGGTGGGCATGGTGGGCCGGGAGTTTCGCCTGCGTGACGCTCTGAGCGCGGAGCAGCTAGCACCCTACTCATTCGTCTTTGTCGATTGCCCTCCGTCCCTGGGGTTGTTGACCGTAAACGCCCTGGCCGCTGCCGATGCCCTCCTGGTGCCGATCCAGTGTGAATACTTCGCGATGGAGGGTGTGTCCAAGCTCATGGGAACCGTCGAGGAGGTGCGGCGGTATCTCAATCCCAATCTGGCGATCGATGGCATTCTTCTAACCATGTACGATGAGCGGACCAGGCTCGCGCAACAGGTGGCGGAAGAGGTGCGCGGGGTCTTTGGAGACCTGGTCTTCGATACCGTGGTTCCGCGCAACGTGCGGCTGGCGGAGGCGCCCTCTTTCGGTCGGCCGATCCACGCCTACGATCTCCGTAGCCGAGGGTCGCAGGCGTACCTGCAGGTTGGTCGCGAGTATCTGGAACGAACGGCGGTGAGAGATGTCGGCTAAACAAGCCCTGGGCCGCGGCCTGAAGGCCCTCATTCCGGACACTCCACAGGCACGGGCGGGCCTCGTTGAGATCCCACTCAATCGTCTGCGGGCGAACCCTCAGCAGCCGCGGCACTACTTCGACGACGAGGCGCTCGGGAAACTGGCGGAGTCGATCCGACTACACGGTGTCCTGCAACCTCTCCTGGTCAGCGAGGATGGTCCAGATCGCTACATTCTGATCATCGGCGAACGGCGCTGGCGGGCGGCGAAACTGGCCGGTCTGGACACCGTGCCCGCTGTGATCCGGGAGCGCCTCGAGGATGCCGAACAGCTCGAGTTGGCACTGGTGGAGAATCTCCAGCGGCGCGACCTCACACCAATGGAGGAGGCGCAGGCCTTTGAACACCTGCGTGTGAACCGCGGCCTTTCCCAGGCGGCAATCGCGGAGCGGGTTGGAATGGACCGCAGTACCGTCGCCAACTCCCTGCGTCTGCTCAAGCTTCCTGCCAACGTGCAGGAAATGGTGGAGCGCGGGGAACTCACGGCCGGCCATGGCCGAGCGCTGCTCGCCTTCGGCGACGACGCGACGCGGAGAGCGTGGGCACGGCGGGTTGCGGACACCGATCTGAGCGTGCGCGAGCTGGAGCGCGCGGCTGCGGCGGCTCGGGAGGAACCAGGGCGGAAGAAAAGGGGCAGCTCGCGCCCCCTGACGCGCGATCCGAATCTGATGGCGGCGGAGGAAAAGCTCGCCATGCGCCTCGGCGCGCCGGTCGCGATCCGCTCACGCCGGCGCGGAGGCGACATCGTCATCTCGTGCTCCGATCAGACGGAGCTGATGCGCGTCTTCGATCTCTTGATGGGAGGTGAGTGATGGCTCGTAGCGGAGAGAGTTTGAACGGATTCGTGGACTCGGGATGCA
>DAOWFV010000096.1 GCA_030637805.1 Acidobacteriota bacterium
CCCAAAATCGTCGGAGACGGCACGCCCGAAGCAATGCGCCCTTTCTATCATCACTCCGCCCGTGAGGATGCCAGGCACCTCCGAACGAGCGCGCCCAAGCGCGGGTAAAACGCTTCCACGCCCCCCATCGTCTCCTCGCGCAGGTAATTCCGAATTCCTAATTCCCAATTCCTCATTCCTCATTCTGCCTCCACCCGCATTCGTACCGGCGCCGCTCCGAGGATTCGGTAGATGCACGGTATCACCACGAGCGTGAGGAGGGTGGCGACCGTCAGGCCGCCGATGACAGTGATGGCGAGCGGCGTCCGCAGC
Source organism: Acidobacteriota bacterium (assembly GCA_030637805.1). Taxonomy (GTDB): domain Bacteria; phylum Acidobacteriota; class Thermoanaerobaculia; order Thermoanaerobaculales; family Sulfomarinibacteraceae; genus Sulfomarinibacter. Next base: position 313 of record DAOWFV010000096.1, read on the forward strand.
TCGTCGCCGGCACCGAGCCCGACGGCCATCGGCAGCAGCGCGAGCACGGTGGTGGCGGTGGTCATGAGGATCGGGCGCAGGCGCTCGCGCCCGGCGCCGACAAGGGCCTCCTCGATCTCTTGCCCCTCCCGGCGGCGGCGGTTGACGGCGTCCACCAGGACGATAGCGTTGTTGACCACGATTCCCGCCAACATGATCGCGCCGATGAGGACCAGCACGCTGACCGAGGTGTGGGTGAGGGCGAGCGCCGCTACGACCCCGACTACGCCGAGAGGCACAGCCATGAGGATCACGAAGGGATGGATGAGCGACTCGAACTGGGAGGCCATCACCACGTAGACCAGGAAGGTCGCGAGCGCCATCGCCAGCCACAACGAGTTGAAGCTCATCGCGAGCTCCTCGTTCTGGCCGGCAAGCTCGAGGCGGGCGCCCGGTGGGAGGACGAGGCCAGCCACCGCCGCGTCCACCGCGGCCAGGGCGCCGCCGAGGTCGCGGGTGGTCGGCAGGGCGGTGATCTCGGCGACGCGGGCGCCCGAGAAGCGGTAGATGGCGGCGGGTCCTCGTTCGGTCAGCACGCGCGCTACCGCCGACACCGGCACTGTGGTCCCCCCGGGCAGCAGGATGCGCAGAGACTGAACTCCCGAGGCGAGGGAGCGGAAGCGCTCCCCGGCCCGCAGCCGGATGTCGATCCGTTCCTCACCCTCGCGGAACTGGCCGACCACGTCGCCACGGATCTTGGTGCGCAGGGCGGCGCCGACCTCCTCGGCGGAGACCCCGAGGGCGGCCGCCCTTTCGCGGTCGAGCTCGACCAGGATCTCGGGACTTCCCGGCTCCGAGGTCGAGGCCACGTCGCGCACCTCCGGCAGGTCGGTGAGCGCCTCGAAGACGAGATCGGAGGAACGGTCCAGCTCGAGGAGATCGTCGGAGAAGACCTGGACCGCAATGGGGGGGCGCACCGAGAGCACCGCGGGTCGAACCAGCTCCGCCTCGGCGCGTGGGAAGCGGGCGATGGCGGCCCGCACCCGGGTCTCCGCCTCGGCCTCTTCCTCGGCGCTGGTGTCTGGGCGCATGCGGAGATTGATCTGGGCCAGATTTTCGCCCAGAGTGCGGCGGCCGGAGGCCGCGGACGGAAGGCTGCCCGTCATCGAGAAGACGCTGGCGAAGGCCGGGTCGTCGAGGAGCATGGCCTCGATCCGTTCCACCGTGTCGGCGGTTGCCTCCAGCGTGGTTCCCTCAGGCAGGCGAAGCTGGAACGCAAACTCGCCCTGGGCGAGGTCGGGCACCAGATCGGTGCCGAGGCGCGGGATCACCGCCACCGAGAGGGCGAAGAGCCCAAAGGCCACCACGAGCACGATCAATCGCCGGTGGAGGGCGCGGGTGAGGGCGCCGGGATAGGAGCGGCCAAGAGCGTCCATGGTCCTGGCGAGGGGCGCGGCGAGGAGGTGGAAGGTCCAGCTGAAGGCCCACCAGGCGCCGCCAAGGAGGAGGGCGGCGAGCAGCAACGCCAGGCGAATAGGGAGCACGAGAACGGTAATGGTGCGGCTGAGAAATGAGCTGCCGCCGCCGATGGGCTCGAGCTCGAACCCGCCGAGGCGGAGAGTGAAGGGCAGGGGCTCGTCGTCGGAGGAGCGGCGGCCGGCGAAGCGGGCGGCGCTCTCGAAGCCGGCGCGGGCGGTGAAGCCTGAGAGCGCCGGGATCAGGGTCAGCGACACCACCAGCGAGGTGAGCAGCGAGAGGCAGACGGTGATTGCCTGGTCGCGGAAGAGCTGGCCGGCCACGCCCTGCACGAAGACGATTGGGAAGAAGACCGCAACCGTTGTCAGGGTGGCTGCGGTCACAGCCCCCGCTACCTCGGATGCTCCTTTGATCGCGGACTGCGCGCGGTCGAGCCCCTCGGACCGGCGCCGATCGATGGCCTCGAGGACCACGATGGAGTTGTCCACCAGCATGCCGATACCGAGGGCTAGACCGCCCAGGGACATGATGTTCAGGGTCACGCCTGCGCGATCCATGGCGAGGAAGGTGGCCACCACGGAAATCGGGATGGTGAGCGCGATGATGGCGGTGGCGCGCAGGTCGCGGAGGAAGAAGTACAGCACCAGGATCGCCAGCACGCCGCCGATCCACGCCGCCGACCACACCTCGTGGATGGCCGCCGATATGTAGCCCGAGAGGTCCGTGAGGGGCTCGATGCGAAGGTCCTCGGGCATTTCCTCGCGCAGCTCCTCGAGGGTTGCGCGAATCGACCGGGCTACCGCTACCGTGTTGGCCAGCCCTTGGCGGTGGAGGTCGATCTCGACGACCTCGCGACCACCGAGCCGGGTTATCTCGTCTCGGTCGCGGTGGCCGCGGCTGACCGTGGCCACGTCCTCCACCCGCACCCGCCCGGACGGCGTCTCACGAATCACGGTCCGCCGGATCTGCTCCAAGTCTACGAACTCGTGCATGGTGCGTACGAGGTAGATGGCGTTGAAATCGCGCAGGGTGCCGCCGGGCTGGTTGATGTTCTCCTCGCGGAGGGCGCGGGCGAGGTCCGCCAGCGTGAGGCCGAGGGCAGCGAGACGATCCTCGTCGGCCTCGACCATGATCTCGGCGTCGAGCCCACCCCGCACCTTGGCTGCCGCCACGCCGACCACCGCCTCGAGCCTCGGTTTGAGCCAGCGTTCGGCGAGCTGGCGCAGCTCATCGAGGTCTCTGTCCCCGGAGAATCCGAGACGCATGATCGGTTCGAGCGAGGGGTCGAAGCGCAGGACCCGCG
>DAOWFV010000083.1 GCA_030637805.1 Acidobacteriota bacterium
AGGATCGGCCAGGTTTCCGAAGAGGAACCGAGCCCCATAGTCGGACAGGCCGAGAAAGGCGGCCACCTTGTCGGCGAATGCCGCGAAGACGGCCTGGCCGTAGATGCCCTCCGCGATGAGCCAGGTCACGATCAACACGACCAGCAGGGCGCTGACCGGAGCTTGCAGCCGCGGGGCGAAACGAAGGCGAGAGTTGACAAGGAGCAGCAGGACCAACACCAACGCCGCCACTCCCGGCGCGGCAGGCGATGCGAGACCCAGAACGACTCCGACCGCGACCGCACCCGCGAGCAGCGCCGCCACCGCGGCAGGTTTCCGCTGAGGTGAAACGTCGTCCTGGCTCAGCAAATAGACCGCGACCAGGGCGCCGAGGACGGCCATCCCCATGAAGCTCCACATGTTGTCCTTCAGGATGATCAGGGCGAAGAGGAACTGCAGGCCCAGCCCCCAGACCACGATCCGCATCCGCACCTCGCGCCGGTGGTATGACATGGCCCAGGCCAGGCCGAGCAACGCCAGCACTCCGAGGATGCCGATGAACCGCATGTAGACCCCTCCCGAGCAGACACTGTACACCGGCTCCCGCCAACCTGAACGGTTATAATGCTGTCAACGTCGGCAGAGTGGGAATTCTGCCGAGACCTCTTGGGAGAACAACGGATGGCGATGGATTTCGAGACCGTCAAGTTCATGAGAATCCTGTTCGCAGTCGTTTTTGCGGCTGTCGGCGGCGCCGGAGGCGCCAGGTACTTCGGGCTCGTCGGCGGAATCGGTGGCGCGATCATCGGCGCAATCGTCGGCTGGAACGCCGTCGATCTGGTCAAGGGCCGCGCCCACAAGTGATGTCCTCGCCAGCCACCGGACACACCCTCACACCACCCCCGTCATGAAACGCGAGGACTTCGAGACCGCCGTCGCCGAGGCGCTCGACAACCTTCCCCTCGAGTTTGCCGATTTGATGTCCAACGTTTTGGTCCAGGTCCTCGAGAAGCCCGATGCCGAGACCCTCGCCTCGGTCGACCTCGACCCACGGCACGACACCCTCTTCGGGCTCTACACCGGGGTCCCGCTCGATGAGCGGGGCGGCTGGTATGGCAACGTCCTCCCCGATGTAATCGTGCTCTATCGGAAGCCCCTGCTCGCTGCCTGCTCCACGCGCAGCGTCCTCGTCCACGAGATCCAACTCACCCTGCTGCACGAGATCGGCCACCACTTCGGACTCAGCGACGACGAGATGCACGCGTGGGAGGAGGAGTTCGGCGGGCTCGACAATGACGACACGCCGAACTGACCGTGAATTCTCAATTCTCAATTTTGAATTCTCTGGAATCTTCACCCTGGTTGACCGGCGGGCAAGCATTGAGAATTAAGAACTGAGAATTAGGCCATCAAAATTCTGAGATCCGGTATCCGATATCTGGTATCCGGTATCCAGCATCGAGTATCCAGCATCCAGTATCGAGTATCCTCGTCGCCATGACGCCACCGCCTGAAGATCTTCATCCTGTCGAGGCGTCGGAGCTCCATGCGCGACGCGAACGGGTGTTCCTGGTCTTTGCCGGGCTTTTCCTGGGCACCCTGGCGATGCTCAACATCCTCGGCATCAGCCGCTTCATCAAGTTCTTCGAGATCGCGAACGGCGGCGGGGGCAGCCTGGTCTTCGCCGCCGCGGTGGGGGTGCTGCCCTACCCCATCACATTCCTGTGCACCGACTTCATCAGCGAGTTCTATGGCCGCAAACGAGCCAACTGGGTGGTCTTCGTCGGCCTCCTGCTCAACATCTGGGTGGTCCTCGTCATGTGGTTCGGCGGAATCCTCCCCGGATTCGAGCAGCTCGACCCGTCCACCGGCGAGATCATGCGCGATGCGGCGGGCCGGCTGCCGGTCTTCTTCGAGATTCGCGCCCTGACCTTTGGCGCGGTAACTGCGTCGATGGTCGCCTACCTTGCCGCCCAGTTCTGCGACGTCTACCTCTTCCACTTCTGGAAACGGCTGACCAGGGGTCGCTACCTGTGGGTCCGGAACAACGGCTCGACCATGACCAGTCAGCTCGTCGATACCACCGCGGTCATCCTCATCACCCACTTCTACGCGCACGCCCTGCCGGTCGATCTCGATCAACCCCTCGGCCGGCAGCTCATGCTCTTCATCGTCACCGGCTACGTGTTCAAGTTCCTGATCGCGGCGATCGACACCGTTCCCTTCTATATCGGTGTTCACTACCTCAAAGGCTATCTCCAAATCGACTCGATGAAGGAGCACGAAGAGCTCTAAGTTTTGAGTTCAGTCTTCCCCGTGCAAGCTCGAGTAATCGGCGACGATCGGGTAGCGGCGACCGATACCGAAGGCCTTGGCGGTGATTTTGATCCCCGGTGCGGCTTGGCGGCGCTTGTACTCGTTGCGGTCGATGAGGCGTACCACCCGTCGCACGGTCTCAGGTTCGAGCCCCTCGGCGACGATCTCGGCGACCGAGAGACGGCGCTCCACGTAGGCGGAGAGGATGCGGTCGAGTTCCTCGTAGGGGGGCAGCGAATCCTGGTCGGTCTGGTCGGGCCGCAGCTCGGCCGACGGCGGCTTGGTGATCGTCGAGGAGGGGATGATCTCGTCGTGGGCGTTGAGGTGCTCGGCCAGCCGGTAGACCAGCGTTTTTGGCACGTCGGAGATCACCGCCAGGCCTCCCGCCATGTCGCCGTAGAGCGTGGCGTAGCCCACCGCGAGCTCCGACTTGTTGCCGGTGGCCAGCAGCAACCGGCCGAGCTTGTTGGACAAGGCCATGAGCACCCCGCCGCGGATTCGGGCCTGGATGTTCTCCTCGGTCACGTCTTCGGCGAATCCTTCGAACTCGGGGGCGAGCCCGTCGAGGTACGACTGGAAGATGTTGTCGATAGGGATCACCCTGAATTCGATGCCGAGATTGCGGGCCAGAGCTTCGGCATCGTGCACGCTGCCCTCGCTCGAATACCGGGTGGGCAGGGCCACCCCGAGCACATTCGCGGGACCCAGGGCCCGCGCTGCCACCGCCGCCACCAGCGCCGAGTCGATGCCCCCGGAGAGACCCAGAAGCACCTTCTCGAACCCTGTTTTGTGAACGTAATCGCGGAGACCGAGCTCGAGGGCCGCCATGGCCTCGGCCTCGGTGGTGTCCGCCGCCCCGCGAATCTCGCCCGGCCTGCCCTCGAGGCCCTTGACCTCTCCGAGCGCCTCGTCCGGCACCTCGTAGACCAGGAGGTCCTCAGCAAAATCCCGAGCCTGGGCGACGACCCTTCCGCGGCCGTCGAAGATCATCGAGTGGCCGTCGAAGACCAACTCGTCGTTGCCCCCCACCTGGTTCGCGTAGACGAAGAAGCGCCCCGCGTCGCCGGCATAGCGGCGGATGAGCTCCCGGCGCTCATCGGCCTTTCCCGCCTCGAAGGGGCTCGCCGAAAGGTTGACGAGCAGCTGTGCGCCCCGGTGGATCAGCTCGAGAACCGGATCCCGGTGGTAGATGCTGCGGCCGTCGACGTCGGGATCGCTCCACACGTCCTCGCACACCGAGACGCCGATCCGCGTCCCCCTGAACTCCAACGGCCGCACGTCCACGCCCGGCTCGAAGTACCGCGCTTCGTCGAAGACATCGTAGGTCGGCAGCAGACATTTCCGGTACCGGTCCACGACCTCGCCGCGATGGCACAGGGCCACAGCGTTGTAGAGGGACTTCCCAGTTCCCGAGGGGTTGCGATCGACAAAGCCCACAAGGATCCCAAGATTTTCGTCCGTCAGCCGCGCAATCATCTCGAGCTGCACGAGGTTACGTTCCACGAAGTCAGGACGTTCGAGAAGGTCGCCGGGCGGATAACCGATCGTTGCCAACTCCGAGAAGACCAACAGATCGACACGCGCCTCGCGAGCCTCTGCCATGGCATCAGCCATCAAAGCCAGGTTGGCTTCGAAAGCACCGATCACGTAGTCGAGCTGGGCGATCGCGATACGCATTGGCCGCCACCCCCGCATTAGCTTACTGCAATTCTCCCGAGCCTCGGCAGGGCCGGGGCTCGGGAGAATTGCAGATACACCAACCCCGCCGGGAGTTTCCGGCGGGGCGGCGAGGAAGGAGGTGAGTCAGAACGACTGGTCGTTTCTGTTCTCGTCATGTATACGGAGCACCCTCAGACGGCGTTGAGGATCCCCCAATCCGCCAGGAGCGGAGGCAGCCCTGTGTTAGGCTCAGGATAGAGCGTCAACCTCGTGCACAGCCCCACGTCAGCTATAGGAGGGGTGGAGATGTTGGATCGTATCGGCCATTACCGCATCGTCGCCGAGCTCGGCCGCGGCGGTATGGGGGTCGTTTACAAGGCTCACGAGGAGTCCCTCAACCGATTCGTCGCCATCAAGGTCCTCGGTGAGCATCTCGAGGCGGACCCTGCCTACGTCGAGCGATTCCTGCGCGAGGCGCAGAGCGCCGCTCGCCTCAACCACCCCAACATCGTCCAGATCTACGCGGTAAGCGAGGATGAGGGCCGCCACTTCTTCGTCATGGAGTACGTCTCAGGCCACAGCCTGGGCCAGATCCTGCGTTCGGGACAGCCGGTCGAGGAGACCCGGGCTGCTCGCATCGTATTGCAGACCGCTGCCGGACTGCAGGTCGCCCACCAGCAAGGCGTCATCCACCGCGACATCAAGCCGGCCAACCTGCTGATCGACGATCGCGGGCTGGTCAAGATCGCGGACTTCGGTCTGGCTCTGATGGGCGGTGCGGTCTCCCGCCTCACCGCCACTGGCATGTTCATGGGCACCCCGGGTTACCTCTCCCCCGAGCAATGTCTCGACCAGGGAATCGACCAACGCACCGACATCTACTCGCTGGGCGTCACGTTTTATGAGGCGCTCACGGGACGAGTCCCGTTCGCCGCCGACAGCCCGCTCGCGCTGCTGCGCCAGATCGTCGAGGTGGAACCCCCTGATCTCGGCGAGCTCAACCCCGAGGTGGACGAGGATGTGCGCGCGCTGGTCGCGCGGATGATGGCCAAGGACCGCGAGCAGCGGCATGCAAGCTGCGCCGACCTCATCGCCGAGCTTCGGCCAATTCTCGAGGCTCGTGGCGCCACCGGCGCCCTGGTCGAGGGCCTGGCCGGGCCGCCCCCCGGCGGCGCGTCGAGAGCGGCCACCGATCCGCGGCTCGACACCCACCCCACCGAGCAGGTAGCGAGTGGCGTGAAGGCGTCGGATCCCCCACCTCTCCCGCCCGCCACGGCCCCGGCGGCAGGCGCCACGGCTCAGTTGGTGGAGACCTCGCCCCTGGATGAGAGCCCTTCCCCAAACCGGCAGCGGCGTCTGGTTCTCCTTGCGGCGCTGGTGGTGTTCGGCGGTATCGCGGCGCTGGCAGCCGGCGGGCTCGTTGCTTGGCGCTCGGGGCTGTTCGAGTTCGCCGGGCAGCGTTCCGAGAGAAGTTCCACGACCGTCGCCGAGCCAACCCCGCTCGCCGCCGACGCCGTGCCGACGTCCGTGGAGGAGACGCCTGCAACGGCGGAGCACTCACCGGACCACGCCACCATGACCGGGGAGGAGAATTTCCTCGAAACGGAACCGGCCAACCCGACGCCATCCGGGCCTTCGCTCTCGGCAACCGTCCCGAGGGAGGCCGAGTCGACAACAGAGGCAGCCGCCGAGACCACGGCCAAAAACTCCGCCTCAGAGCGGAGCGAACCGTCAAGGCCAGCCGTCGCGCCGCCGATCGAAGCCGCGCCTCCGGCTGAGGGTACGGTCGTGATCGCCTTCGGTGAGCGACTCTTCGCCGGTGAGGCGGAGGCCTTTCTGGAGGGCGTCCTGGCCAAGGCCGGCGTGGAACTGGTGGACGAGCGCAGCCTGCCGGAAGCGGCCGATCTCATGGCTCGAGGCGAGGCACCCCGTCCGGATGAGGTCCGCGCCGCCCTCACCCCCCACGCACGCTACCTGATTCTGGTTCGGGTGGAGTATCTCGGCGAGCGGCCCCTGCAGTATATGGGCCAAGCCGACATCGCCTTCCAGGCCCGCCTCACCGTGGTGCCGATCGACCTGCGGCAGGGGCAGGCCCTGGCCAGCCCCGAGACCTTTCGGGTCGAGTACACCCACCTCAACGCCGGCCGGGTCGCCGAGAATCGGCTGCGGAGACCCGCGAGACGCATCGCATTCATGCTCTCGGCGGATTAGCCCGCATATCTCACCGGATTTCGGATTTCGGCCAGGGCTGTAGGGAATTCAAGAGTCGAAGGTCCGGATCAGGTATTCGGTTTGTCTTCCGTAGCTGCCGGAAAGGCGTGGACCGAAATTGATGGCCTCCGTGGCGATCTCGCCCCTCAGTTGCGGCGGCCGCCGGCAATGCCCGAGCGAACCAGGAAGTAGAGCAGGGTCGCCAACGACGACGCCACCGCCGCGACGTAGGTCATGGCCGCCGCGTTGAGCACCTTGTCCATGCCGCGTCGTTCGGCGACTCCGACGATGCCGTTCTCGACAACCAGGGCTTTGGCGCGGTTGGAGGCATCAAACTCGACCGGAAGGGTCACGACCTGGAACAGGAGCACCGCCGAGAAAAGCACCGCCCCGACCATCACCATGTTCTGCGAGGACAGGATCAGCCCGAAGAACATCACCATGTATCCGAGGTTGGAACCGATACTGGCGGTGGGAACGAGCAGCGAGCGCAGCTTGAGGGGTCCGTAGTGTCTGGCGTGCTGGATGGCGTGGCCGGCTTCGTGGGCGGCGATCCCTACGGCGGCCAGCGAACGCGAGTCGTAAACACCCTCCGAAAGGGCGAGGGATTTTTTGGCGGGGTTGTAGTGATCACTGAGCATGCCCTTCGAACGCACGATGTCGACACCCTGGATGTCGGCGCCGTCGAGCACCCGGCGCGCCGCCTCGGCGCCGCTCAGACCCGAGGACACCGGCACCCGTGAGTACTTCTTGAAGTTCGCTTTTGTCCGCCAGCTGGCCCACAAGGCGAAGATGAACGCCGGGGCGATGAACAGGAAATACATGGGATCGAAGTACATCGTCAGACCCTCCGTGCTTCTTGGCGCCGCGTGAGCAGTCGACGCGAGCTTCATCATAGCAATGATCGATTACCCGATCGTCACCCCCGTGCACCGTGGTTCGATCAACATTCTGCCAAGACAATCGATCTCGAACCCCTTCCCCGACTGGCGAATTCAGGCACGTATTGACCGGTTTGAGTCGATCTGGTAAGATCCGGTCGCATTTGGCCGCCCCTGGGCGGCTGAGCGCACTCCAGGAGGAAGCAACTGATGAACATCCGCGCAGGCTTGAAGCGCCTCATGCTCGGCCCCGAAGAGCAGCCCATACCGGTTCTCGGTCGCAACGACCGTTGCTGGTGCGGTTCCGGAAAGAAGTACAAGTGCTGCCACCAGTCCACGGATGACCGCAAGCGCGCTGCCCAGCGTTCTGGTTCGAACGGCGGCAGCTCCGGCGGCATTTTCTAGCCCGAATTTCTCACCACTTTCTCCAAAATCCCACACACACCTCCACCCTCTTCCTAACCTGGCAGGGAGTAGGATCGTTCTTGCGGTTGTTGCCTGGGTGGGAGGCTCGCGATGACACGCGACAACAAACTCGCCGAGCTAGAGGTCCTTGGAGACCACATCCACGAGACCGCTGAGGTCACAGCGGTGTTGCCCGAGGTGGTCGCCCGACTCCAGGCTCAGGCCGAGCAGCTCGCAACCCCGCTGCGAAAGACCTTCATAGGCCACCCGCTTCCGTCCCGCGACGAGCTGGCCCAGATGGTGGAGCTGCTGCGTTCGGTCATCTTCCCGGGCTACTACGGGAGTCGGGACATCACCGAGGAAAGCCTCGGCTTCCACATGGGTGCAGCCCTCCATCGGGCGGCGCTGATCATGGTCGACGAGGTCCACCGCGGTCTGTGCTTCGCTTGCCAGCGGGAGCCTGACGAGCGCGTGCCTGAACAGTGCCTCGTCCGAGCGAAGCTGATCACCATCGAATTCATGCAGGCTCTCCCCGAGATGCGCCGGCTACTGGCTTTGGATGCGGTGGCAGCCTATGAGGGAGACCCGGCCGCGTTGAGTCCCAGCGAGGCGATTTTCAGCTACCCCGGAGTGCGCGCCACCACCAGCCACCGCATCGCCCACGAGCTCTATCGGCGGAACGTGCCGTTGATACCGCGCATCATCGCCGAGCACGCCCACAGCAGCACGGGGATCGACATCCACCCCGGCGCAAGCATCGGGGAGAGCTTCTTCATCGACCACGGAACCGGGGTGGTGATCGGGGAGACCAGCATCATCGGAGACCGGGTCCGCATCTACCAGGGCGTGACGCTCGGTGCCAAGAGCTTTCCCCTCGATACCGAGGGCAGGCCCATCAAGGGCATCGCCCGCCACCCGGTGCTCGAG
>DAOWFV010000016.1 GCA_030637805.1 Acidobacteriota bacterium
CATAGGCCATTATCTTGCACACGATGGGGCGCGAGGTGGCGGCAACCTCGACCAGGTCCAAGCCCTTGTCCCTGTCGAGTTTGAGAGCCTCGTCGACCGGTAGGACGCCGACCTGCTCACCTTATTCGTCGATCAAGCGGACCGGCGAAAGTCGAATTCGTTCGTTGATGCGCACCTGCGGCGCTTCAGGGTCGTCACGAAACGCAAATTTTCGGATGGTCACCCTCCCTTTGTTCGCCTTATCTCATTAACGTTCGCCACCGCCTTCGGCGGTCGCCGACACATCCCAGAGTATAACCCAAGACAAGGGATTCTCTTGCTTTTCCACCACACCCCGATCATCTACGGGAAGCCGCCACCGGTCGCCCCACCAACCGCGTCCAGACTCCGATCACCACACCCCCCACGATCAGCAGAATCCACGGCGGGACCCCCAGCCAAGCCTGCGGCAAATAACCAGCTCCCAGCGCCACCCCCGCCGCGAGCAGGGCGTACGGGAGCTGGGTACGCACGTGATCCACGTGATCGCAACCGGAGGCCATCGAAGAGAGGATGGTGGTGTCCGAGATTGGCGAGCAGTGATCGCCGAAGACCGAGCCGCCGAGGATCGCTGCCACGGTGGCGGCCAGGATCGTGGGATCCCCCGAAGCCGCCTCGAGCGCCCAGGGCACTGCCAGCGGAGTGAGGATGGCCATGGTGCCCCATGAGGTACCGGTGGCGAAGGAGACCGCGGCGGCCACCAAAAACACCGCCATCGGGAGGAAGGCCGGAGGCAAGCTGGGCCCCACCGCCGACTTGAGGAAGTCAGCGGTGGCGAGATCTGTACATACCTGCCCCAGTGACCAGGCCAGAGTCAACACCACGAAGGCCATGAACATGCTCTTGAAGCCGTCGACGGTCGCCGCCACCGCCTGTCGAATGTCGAGGATCCCCTGCCCAACCGCCAACAGGATCGCCGCGATGAGCCCGATCAGGCTCGCCCACAGGAGCACTGTGAAGGAGTCGGACGCGCCGATAATGCGGCTCAGGGAAAGGTTGGACTCACCCGCAGCAAGAAGGCTGGCGCGGCCGGTCTGGTAGAGCCCACCGAGAGTCACAGCCACCACCAGGGCCACCGGCACGGCGGCGTTCCACCAGCGGCACGGCGCCCCCTCCTCGGGTGCTAAACCACTCGACTCGTAGTCAGCGAGGGGTTGCGCGGTGGCTGCAAGCAGCTCCCCGGCCCGTGCCCTGCGTTCGGCCTGCAACATCGGTCCCCAGTCCCGGCTCGAGACAGTAATCGCGAAGGTCGTTGCAAGAGCGAAGAAAGGGTAAAAGGCATAGGGGATCGAGGCGAGGAAGACCGAGAACGGGTTGAGGTCGGACCCGGCCTTCGACAAGGCGTCACCAACCAGCGACACCTCGTATCCGATCCAGGTGGACACCAGCGCCACACAGGCCACCGGTGCGGCGGTCGAGTCCACCAGGAAGGCCAGCTTCTCGCGACTCACGCGGTGGCGATCCGTGACCGGGCGCATCGTGTTGCCGACGATGAGGGTATTTGAGTAGTCGTCGAAGAAGATCAACACACCCATCAGCCAGGTCACAACCTGCGCCCGTCGCGGCGTCGTAGCAAGGGGTTCGAGGGCGCGGACCACGCCGAGGGCGCCTCCGCTGCGGCTGATCACACCCACCATCCCCCCGAGCAGCATCGAAAAAATGATGATGCTGACATGGTCGGGGTCGCTCAGTGCATCGCGGACGTTGGTGTCGATGAGGCGCAGGAACCCCGCGGCTGGATTGCCGCCGGCGATCATCGTGGTCCCCATCCACACCCCAACCACCAAGGCGACCAGCACGTCGCGGAACACAAGGGCGAGGGTGATGGCCACCAACGGAGGCAGCAAGCTCCACCAAGCGCCGTTCGCGCTCTCCTTGTCGGGCAGCAAGGCCATAACGGCCATCACTACGAGCACGGTTCCGCCGGTCTTCATCCACGGGCGCACGGCGGGAGGGTAGCACGGAGGGGGAATTAGGAATTAGGATTAGGAATTAGGATTAGGAATTATCGGCGCGCGGGGCAATCGAGGGTATTGAGGCCTGCTGCCCGCGATTACTCTCGCTCCAACGATCGGTCACGGCGTAGCGGGCGGCGCAAAGCCGGATGCAGGGCGCGGGGCGCACATCGCAGGTCTCAGGTCTCAGGTCTCAGGGCGAACATCGCAAGTCGCACCAGAATCGTTGGTTGGGCTCCTGCTATGTCAAGCCTCTTCTGCAACTTTCGTAAGAATTTCAATCAAACCTGAAACCTGAGACCTGAAGCCTGTGAGACCTGAGACCTGAAGCCTGAGACCTGATTCAGCGAAAACCCAAAACAAAAACGAATACCTTCGTCGAGATCCGCCGACGCGCCCGGCTCCGATAACATGTGCAGGTGCTCCTTCTCGATGACGAAGCCCTGGTTCTCGATCACCACCCCTACCGCGACCGGCACCTGATTCTCGCGGTGCTCACCCGCCACTCAGGTGTCCAGCGCGGCGTGCTCCGTCGTGCGCGGGGAGGCAAGGCGCCCCCTGCGGCTGCCGCCCAAATCCTGTCCCTGGTGCAGGTGAGCCTCTTTCAGCGCCCACACGCCGAGCTCGCCACCTTTCGACATCTCGACCTGGTGACCTCTTCGTACCCTCTCGCCGCCGAGCTGGGAAGATCGGCAGCCGGGGCGGTGGTGGCGGAGCTGCTCTTCACCTTCTGTCCCCCTGGTGAGCCTGCGGAGCGTAGTTTTCGGCTCGGCGTGGCCGCCCTCGAATCCCTGCTCGCCGGAACGAATCCAAATCTGGTGGTTGCCTACACCGAGTACTGGGTGCTTGCCCTTGGTGGCGTCCTGCCTTCCCCTGACGACATAGGGCCTTCCCAGACCGACGAAGAAGCTACGTTTCTTGCCGCCTGCCGCAGTCGTCCCATGGCAGAGGTCGCGGCCCCCGTGCCGTCGAGGGTCGCCCGCTGGCTGGACCGCCGTGTCCGCGAGGAGGCGGAGCGTCCCCTACGGGCCCTCGCCTTCCTGCGCCGGCACGTATGAGGCCATCGTTGCGACCGCCGGCCCGCTGCCAGCCAGTACTTCTCACCGAGTGACTACTACGGACGGCGAATCGCGGCGTCCCGCCGTGCTTGTCGCAAATCGTGCTACTCGACGTAGAGCGACTACGACTGCGTCGCCCGATTCGCGACAAACCCGCCGACGGAAGCGGATGTGGCCGCAGCCGGGGATCGCCGGCGAGCGGCCACCCGCTTCTGGCGGTGGGTCACGGCGCCCGCCTTAGTCACGGCGCAGCCCATAGGGCGAGGCCGGGAGGGCGCCAGTAACCCAGCGGATACTTGCGCTGCGCCGTCCTCGCTACGAAACCCGGTGAGAAATACGGCTAGTCGCCGCCGGTCTCGACCCCAGAGATGGCAGTGGTGGAGCCTACTTCACAGCGACCGGCTCGTTGACAGATTCCGCGCCTCCATGGTTAAATCATGATAGTGGACGACTTGCTGCCCTCGAGGACCGGGAGGCCGAGCACGCGGGTTGACGGTCGCATCGCGTAGGGACGGGGAGTGGTAGTTCGCTTTATGGAGCGGGGGTGCCCATGAGTCGCACGATTTTGCTTGCCGATGACAGCCTCACCATCCAAAAGGTCGTCGAGCTGACCTTCGCGGATACCGACTACCAGGTAGTCGCGGTCTCGAGCGGTGACGAGCTTTTGCTCCAGCTACCCGAGTGCCGCCCGGATCTCGTGATCTGCGACGTGATCATGCCGGGCCGGGATGGGTATGACGTGTGCCAGGAGATCAAGTCCAATCCCGGCACCCTCCACCTCCCGTTGATCCTTCTCACGGGCACCTTCGAGCCCTTCGATCGCGACCGCGCATTGGCAGCAGGCTGCTCGGAGATCATCACCAAACCATTCGAGGCGAGAAAGCTGGTTGAGGCGGTCGAGCGCTTGGCAGGGAAGGAAGCGAGCGAGGCACAGCCGGATACTGCCGAACCAGCCGCTATGGAGCATGAGGGTCAGTTGACCCCACCACCGCCCGCCGCCGCTCCCGACGCGCCGACCGATGTGGGATTCGGCACTCATCTCGCCGATACCGCAGCGCCTCCGGAAGGCCTCGGCGAGGAGATCGCCACCGACGCGCCGGAGGAGCTGGATTTCACCGCGAGCGGCTTCGCCGAGATGGAAGAGGCCGGCCGCCTCCAGCAGGAAGCCCGTTTCGAGGCCCCCGAAGAGGGTCTGGAATTCGAGCTCGGCGGCGAGCCCGAGGACGCCGGGGAGGTGTTGGTCGAACCGCCGGCGGTGGAAACATCGGCTGATACCGGGCCCCTCCCCGAGTCTCTGTCCGTGACACCTGAAGACCTTTCCATGGAAGATGTTGCGGAGGTGATGAGCGAGGCGAGCGGAGAGCCGTTCGGCGAATATCAGGAGTTTGAATCCGAGGAAGTGCCGGCCTCGCCGGAGGAAATCGAGGAAGTTTCTTTCGGCGCCTTCGACGAAGTCGCGGAGTTACCGCCCGAGCCCGAAGACGATCCTCTGCGCAAGACGGCGCCCATCGAAGCCATGGCGGCGCTGTCAGGCGAGGAGGAAAGCTGGGAGGAAGCAACTCCCGAGGTCGAGGAGGCCCTCCCGACCGACGACACCTCCGAGATCGACACTCAGGACATCACTGAGGATGCAGCCCGGCTGGTAGACGCGGGGGGGGATTCGCTGACCGACGAGGACGTCGACCGAATAGCACACCGGCTGCTCGAGCTCGCAAAGGATCGGATCGAGCATATTGCCTGGGATGTGATCCCGGACATGGCGGAGCTCGTGGTCCGCGAGCGGGTGCGCGAAATCGAGGCCGAGGCGGGGGAAGAGCCGACCGAAACGGTGCAGTGAGGCCGCTGTCGCTGCTTGTCCGCACCCGCACAGGAATCTGATCGCACACAAATGCGTTCCCTCCATTAGCACAACGAGGGCTGAAAGGTGAACGAACGTCTTGAAAGACTCGCCGAGGATCTCCGGGGAACGGTGGAGAACCTCGTCCTGCTCGAGGCGGTGGACTCCACCCACGCCATGGCCAGGCGGCTTATCACCGATATGGATGAGGAGGACCAGAATCTCGGCGCCACCCTGATCCTCGCCGAACGTCAGTCACGCGGCGAGGGCCGTGGCGATCGGCGGTGGGAATCTCCAGGCGGCGGTCTCTTTCTCAGCTGGCTGGCTTCAGGAATCGAGGCGGAGACCGTCGCCCTCCTGCCCATCCTCGCCGCCTCGGCCGCCCACGGCGCCGTCACCCGGATCGGAATTTCGGACGCCCGCATCAAGTGGCCCAACGACATCCTCGTGGCTGGAAAGAAGCTGGCCGGCATTCTGGTCTTCGCCCGCCACGGAGAATCCAATTGGGTGACCGTGGGCCTGGGCATCAACCTGCAGTCGGCCCCGGTCCTCGACCATCCCGAAGCCACGCCCGCCACATCGGTTGCCGAGCACCTTGGAGAGGGGGACCTCGATACCTGGCGCCATTCGCTGACCTGCACCTTTGTCAGAGAGCTCGACTCTTCCATCGACAACCCCGGGCCGGCGATCGAGGCGTGGCAGAGCCATCTCGTCCAACGCCCGGGAGATTCTATTCGAGTGCGCCTGGCCTCGGGCAAGGTCATCACCGGCTCCCTGATCGAGATCACCCCCGAGGGCTTCCTGCGAGTCCAGGAACCTGACGGCGAACGGATCGTCACCGGCGGCGACGTCATCGAGAGCTAACCCGGCTGAGGAAAAGCTGTTATCAACGCACGGCTTCGAGGCGTTCGAGGAACCGCCCCGCTGGCTCGAAGCCGGTGATCCGGAAAGCTTCCTTTCCATTACGGAAGACGATTACCGTCGGCACGCCCAGGACGCCGTACTCGGCCGTCAGAGCTTGATTCGCGTCGTCGGCGCGGGTGAGGTCGACCTTGAACCGGGAGTAACGCTCGAGCTCCGATCGCACCGCGGGCGCCGAGAAGGTCTTCTCGTCGAGTTCCCGGCACGGGACGCACCAGTCGGCGTAGAAATCGATGATCACCGGTTCGCCGCCGGCGAGCGCGGCGCTCACGCTCGCGTTCTCGAACGCCTGCCACTGGAGATGCCCCGCCGCCCCATCCGCCCCCACCGCCTCGCCGCGGCGGACGCCCGGCGCCATCACCACACCGACCACCAGCATGGCGGCGGAAAGAAGCCGCATGACCCGGTCGATCATCGCCTGTTCATGGCCCGTACGATCGATCACGAGAAGGAAAAGAGCCCCAAGCACCAGTACAGCCGACATCAGCCACCCGCCGACGTCACCGGGCATGAGCGGCGCCGCGAAGTAGGCTGCCATGGCCACCAGAATCACGCCAAAGACCCGGCGCACCCCGATCATCCACATGCCCGAGGCGGGAAGCTTGTTGACGGCCCCGGTGAAGGTCCCGAGTATCAGGTAGGGCAGGCCGAGACCCATCGCCAGCGTAAAGAAGAGGAGGAACCCAAGCAGGGGATCGCCGCGCTGGCCGACGTAGGTGAGGAGACCAACCACGAACGGCCCGATGCACGGCGCGGCGATGAAGCCCATCACCAGACCCATGATCAGCGCGCCGAAAATGCCGGTGCGACCGCCCGAGGCGCGTTGCGCCCAGCCGGGCACCCGCAGCTCCCACAGCCCAAACATCGAGGCGGCCAGGGAGAGCAGCACGACCACGATGAGACCCACGACCCACGGGCTCTGCAACGCCCCGCCGAAGATGGCTCCGCTCAAAGCCGCGAGCACGCCGAGCACCGAGTACGTGGCGGCAATGCCCAGCACGTAGGCCAGAGCGAGCGGGAAGGTGCTTCCCTCGCGGTCCTTGGTCTGTTGGGAGAAGAATCCAACGGTGATCGGAATGAGTGGAAAGACACAGGGTGTCAGGTTGAGGGCCAATCCGGCAAAAAACACTCCGATCAGCAACAGAGGCAATGACTTGGAGGCCAGGTCGGAGGATGCGCCATTCCCGGACTCCTCTTGGCGATCTCCGGCCGCGGCGAAGAGCTCCTTGTTGGTCGCCCGCCATTCGCTCCCGGGCGCCGCCACCGTCACATCAATCCCACTCGGGACGGTCACAGGAGGCAGGCACTGGGTGTTGTTGCACGCCTGCGCCGTGACCTGGGCACGGAGGCGCATCTGGCCGGACGCATTCCCCGGCACTTTGAGCCGGGCGAGAATCACCGCCCGGTCCTCCCAGACTTCGATGGGGGCATCCGCAAAATCGAATTTCAGCTCTTCACCGTCGGGGAACCTGATCTCCGGCTGGGGCCAACCCTCGGGAAGCCGGAACTCCACGGTAGTCGGCAAGGAGAACTCGTCCCCGGGCTGGTCCGAGTTCACGTGCCAGCCCCGGTCAACGGACAGAACCACCGCCAGACGCAGCTCCTCGCCGGCAACCACCGGCGAGCGATCGGGGAACACCTGCACCTGGAACACCGGATAGGAATCGAGGCCCTGAGCCTGGAGCAGGCCGATGGCACACAAGGCGAGAATCGCAGCAACGCTCAACGCTTTCTTCATCATCTCCCTCAACGCATTCTTTCGCAGAACTCAATCGAGCCCGGTCTTCTCACCGGGCTAGTCGCGTTCGAGATCCATGCCCGGCGCGATACGCCGGATCAACCGACGTACCTCATCCGAGTACTTCTCCCAGTTCCTCTTTACGAGGTCGGGGCGCCTGGTTACCGTAGCCTCCACCGCCCGCTCGAGGCGCCAGCGCCTTATTGCCTCGTGGTTGCCGGAGAGTAGCACCTCCGGCACCGCCCGCGCCTCGACCTCGGCAGGTCTCGTGTAGCAGGGATGGTCGAGCAACCCATCACGGAATGAGTCCTCCGCCACCGACCCGGGATCTCCGACGACGCCGGGGACCAGGCGGGCGACCGCCTCGATGACGGCCATTGCCGCCACCTCCCCGCCGCCGAGAACGAAGTCACCAAGAGAAATCTCCTCGGGTTCCATGATCTCGTAAAGGCGCTCATCGAAACCCTCGTAACGTCCGCAGAGCAGAACCAGGCGCCCTTCCCCGGCCAACTCCTCGACCAGTTCTTGGTCGAACACCCTCCCCCGAGGACCAAGCGCGATGGACCGCGCCGGTACCCCCCGGCCCGCCAGCTCGCGCAAGGCGGCCAATGCCGGGGATGCCTGAATGACCATGCCGGCACCACCGCCGTAGGGCTCGTCGTCGAGCTGGCGCCACCGGTTGTCGGCCCACCCGCGGAGGTCGTGTGCATCGAGACCGATGAGCCCCCGTTCCACCGCCTTGCCGAGCACGCCGGTCGTTCGAAATGCCTCGAAGAGCTTGGGAAAGATGGTCAGAACGTCGAAGTGCATGTCGGCAATCCAGTGACGAGATTAAGGGTAAAGGGGTTAAGGGTAAAGAGTGAAGAGGTTAAGGGTTCCGAGTTCTCAGTTTCTCGTCTTGAGTTTTGGTTTTGAGTTTTCCCTCACCCGTCCAAAGAGGGTCTCAGGTCTCAGGCTTCAGGTTTCAGGCTTCAGTGCTACCGGAAATCAGGGAAGTTACAGAAAAACCTTGACATCACAGGAGCCCAATCGACAATCTCGGTGCGACCTGCGACCTGCGACCTGCATCCAGCATCCAGCATCCAGCATCGAGTATCGAGTATCGAGTATCCAACCCGAAGGGTAAATCCGAAATTCCTAACTCTTGCTCACGCTCATTCTGCGTCATCGTCGAGGAGCCCCGCCGGTGCGTCGATCACCACCGTCTTCGCCTCGATGTCCACCTCGCGCACGATCTCGGGCACGTACGGTACCAGAAACTCGCGCTTCCCCCGACGCACCACGAGCCGGGACTGCGCAGCGCCCAGATCGAGACCGGTCACCCGGCCCAGAATCTCGCCGTCGGGCGCGAAGCATTCCAAACCCACAAGCTGGTGTTCGTAGAAGAAGCCTTCCGGAAGTTCCTCCAGCGCCTGTTCAGGCAGGAAGAGGTACCGTCCGCGCCACCCTTCGATGGTGTTCCGGTCGCGAAGACCACGGACCGAGAGCAACCACTGACCCTTGTGGTAGCGCACCCGATGCACCTCGAAGAACTCCTCCGGAACCGTTTCGTCGCCTAGGCCGAAACGCACGTCATCCTGGAGACGCTCGGGAAAGTCGGTGATGATCTCGACCAGGAGATCACCGTGGATGCCGTGCGGCTTCCCCGCGCGGCCGACGATCAGCCAGCCGCGACCCTCGCCCCGGCCCCCGTGCTCGGGCACTACTCGAGGATCTCGAGCACGAACCGCTTGTGGATCTTCATACCGGCGGCTGCCAGCAGGGTGCGAATGGCGCGAGCCGTGCGGCCCTGCCGGCCGATGACCTTCCCGAGGTCCTCGGTTCGCACCCTCAGTTCGAGGACTGTAGTCTGCTCACCCTCAACCTCTGTCACCTTCACCTCGTCCGGATTGTCAACCAGCGCTTTTGCTATCTCTACCAGCAGATCCTTCATCGCACTCACGTGAGGCTCCTTTCAGGCGTGGAATGCTCGGAGCCCCTTGGCTCCGAGCGTAGATCATTGCTGCTGCTGAGCTTTACGAATCAAAGATTGCACTGTTTCAGACACGCCCGCTCCCTTACCCCGCCACTCCTCGACCTTTTCGAGGTCGATTCGAATTTCGGGCGGGTCCAGGTTGGGGTTGTAAAAACCCACCTGATCCAGGTACTTGGAGTCGGTAGCCTTGCGAGAGTCCGACACCACCACACGATAGATGGGGTTGTGCTTGGCACCCCCACGCCGCAGTCTTATCATCAACATTAAGATCTTCCTCCTTGAACGGCCCCCATGGCCACCATCTCAGTTCAGCCGATACCCAACTGTCGCTTCAGCGCCCTGGAGTCGGCTTTCCCCAAGCGCTTCATGAGCTTACGCATCTGTCCGAATTGGCGCAAGAGGCGATTGATCTCCTCGACGCTCGTCCCGGAGCCCTTGGCGATCCTCTTCTTGCGCGAGCCGTTGAGGAGCTGGGGGTGGCGGCGTTCCCTGGGCGTCATCGAGTCGATGCACGCTCCCATCCGACTGAGCTGCCGCTCCTGTGCCTCGCCGACTCCACCCTCCGGCATCACCTTGCCCATTCCCGGCACCATGTCCATGACCTGCTGCAGAGGGCCCATCTTTTTCAGGCTGCCCAACTGGTCGCGCAGATCCTCGAGGTCGAACTTGTTCTTCTTGAGCTTGGCCTCGAGGCGGCGGGCCTTTTTCTCATCCACCACGTCCTGGGCCTTCTCCACCAGGGTGAGAACATCACCCATCCCCAGGATGCGGCCCGCCATGCGGTCGGGATGGAATTGCTCGAGGTCTTCGATCTGCTCCCCGATACCGGCAAGGACGATTGGCCGTCCCACGACCTCCCGCACCGACAGTGCGGCGCCGCCACGGGCGTCGCCATCAAGCTTGGTGAGAATCACGCCGGTGATCTCGAGCCGCTCGTGGAAGGCCCGAGCCGAGCGCACCGCGTCCTGACCGGTCATCGCGTCCGCGACGAAGAGGATCTGCCTTGGTTTGAGGATCTCCTTGAGGCGCTCAAGCTGGGCCATCAACTCGTCGTCTACGTGGAGCCGACCAGCGGTATCGAAGATCAGAACCTGGTAGCCCTTGATCGAGGCTTCGCGCAGCGCTCGGCGGGCAATCGCCTCCGGGTCATCCATGTCGCGGGAGTCGATGGTGGGGATGGAAGCCTTCTCACCCAGGACCAACAGCTGCTCGCGCGCCGCCGGGCGCGAGGTGTCGGCAGGAACAAGAAGCGGAAAGAGGCCCTTGCGGTCCTTGATCCAACGCGCGATTTTAGCGGCGGTCGTGGTCTTGCCCGAGCCTTGAAGGCCGACTAGCATCACCACCGCCGGCCGCCCCTTGAAATCGAGTTCGGTCGCATCCCCCCCGAGAAGAGCGACCAGCTCGTCGTGGACGATCTTGGTCACCATCTGCGCCGGGGTGACCGAGTTCAGCACCTCTTTGCCGAGGGCTCGGGTTCGAAGCCGCTCGATGAAGCCGGACACGACCTCGACGCTGACATCCGCCTCGAGCAGCGCGAGACGGATCTCGCGCAAGGCTGTCTCGATGTGGAATTCGGTCAGGTGCCCCTCACCCCTCAGGGTCTTGGTGACACGTGCCAGACGATCCTGCAGTCCCTCCAACATAAGAGGCGCAGTCTAGGTCAGAGACTCAATGCGGTCAAGGGTCGGGTTCGCCTAGCGCCTATCTCATCAGGTTCCGTTGTGAGAGCGGCGAAGCGCCGTTTCAGGTCTCAGGCTTCAGGTCTCATCGAGAAACTCGCCGAAGATAAAGATACAGATAGGGCTTGACATCGCAGGAATCCAGTCAACGATCTCTGTGCGACCTGCGACCTGCGACCTGGGACCTGGGACCTGGGACCTGGGACCTGGGACCTGAGACCTGAGACCTGACGCCTGATGGGCGGCGTTATGGAAAGATTCCCCGGTCCTCATAGGCGACGGCGATCTTGTCGATGGCGCTGATCATCGACGCGGTGCGCAGGTCAATGTCTTCGTTGCGGCGCTTCTGGATTCCCTGAATCTCCTGATATGCCTCGATCATGGTCTCTTCGAGGCCGGAGTTGACGAGGTCGATCTCGTCGGCGCCGCGGGCGAAATCCGCCAGCTCCCGGTCGCTGAAGGTGGTGCCGGTAGCCTGCTCGATCGCGCTCAGGATCTGGCGAGCCGAACGCTCTTCGAAGCG
>DAOWFV010000199.1 GCA_030637805.1 Acidobacteriota bacterium
CCGCCGACCCCGAACGGGAAGACGATGGGTGGGCCCGCCTCCAGAGCGCGGACCACCGACAGCAGCAGCTCGGCGTGCAAGCTCACCATTTCCAGCGGCACCCGGGCCAGCTCGCTGGTTCGGACCACCACGGCAAGCGCGACACAGACCAGCGGCAGCACCGTCGAGCGGTCAAGACCCGGGCACAACCGGGCTCGGCCGATCCAGCTCGTCAGCTGGCGCCACCGGCTCACACCCTCGGCCGGCGCCGGCGTCACCGCCGCCAACGCCAACCCGATGGCCGCCAGCCACGTCACAATCGTGAACGGCCCCATCCGGTTGCCGAGGGCGCCGGCACCGGCCGCCAACGCCACCACCACGGCAGCGACTGCCCACTTCCAGCGCACGCCGACCGATTCCGGGACCTCCGTCCCGACAACCACCCCGGATGGCGTCCGGGCCTCCCCCCGGCGCTCGGCAACGGCAACCGCCACCACTGCCGCCACCAGGAGCACGATGCCTGCCGCCATTCGCGGCGCCTCCGGGTCGAGCAATCCCTGCCCGGCAACAGCCAACAGCACGGCGCCGCCGAGCGCCCACGGCACCGGCCCCGGACCGCGCCCGAGCCGGGTCGGCGAGGGCCACAAGGTTTTCGACCTCGTCCCGTCATCTGCGGGCGGTGCGGTCTGGTCCGCGCCTTCGTCGAACCAAAGCTGGCGCAGGCTCGGCAAACCCTCTGGCGGAGCCCGCCAGAAGCGGAGCCTGGCGGCCAGGAAGTCGAGCAGGCTGGGGTCATTCATTGGATGCGGCCTCGTAGAACGGGAGCAGTGCCATTATAACTGCGGGTGATGCGACAGCGGCTCGCCCGTGCCACCATGGAAGAGGAGGTAACAAGAGCTCGATGGTTCGCTCGCTGCTGACCCGATGGCTCCCCACCGCAGTCAAGCGCCGGCTGCGGCCGCTCTTGGCGCCGCTCGCCTATGCCCTGGAGCGGCCGCGGATGCGCGCCTTCTACGGCGGCATAGTCGGTCCCGACGACCTGGTCTTCGACATCGGCGCCGCCGAGGGCTTCCACGCGGCGGTCCTGTCCGATCTCGGGGCTCGGGTCATCTGCGTCGAGCCTCAGCCCTACTGTCTCGAGGTCTTGAAGCGACGTTTTTCCGGCGACCCCCGGGTCACCATCGTGCCGAAAGGGGTGGCGGAAACGCCGGGTGAGGCCACCCTCCACGTCAGCCGGGGCGACCCGGAGATCTCCACCTTCGGGATCCAGAAATGGCGATCGGGAAGATTTGCCGCTTGCCGTTGGGAGGACCAGGTGATGGTGCCCATGGTGACTCTCGACCAGCTGATCGACGAGCACGGGGCGCCGACGCTGTGCAAGATCGACGTCGAAGGCTATGAACCCCAGGTCCTGGCCGGCCTCGGCCGGCCCCTGCCGTGGGTCTCCTTCGAGTTCACGAGCGAGTTCCTCGACGACACCCGGCAGTGCATCGATCGTCTTGCCTCCCTCGCTCCCACTGTCTTCAACGCCACCCTCTTCCGGCGCTGGCGAAATATGCTGCCGGATTGGGTGGACGGCGCGGAGCTCCTCGATCGCCTCGCCACCGCTCCCGGCGGGGCGCTCTTCGGTGACATCCACGCGCGATCGGCGGACCTCCATCACCGGGCGGCCGCTCGCAGCGACTCGAAGAGTCCCTCGTAACCGGCGGCGCAGGTATCCGGGGTGAATCGGCGCGCCACCTCAGCAGGGTCACCGGCAAAGCGGTCCGGGTCGTCCAACACCTCGATCATGCGGGCGGCGAGGTCGTCGGCATCGCCGATCTCGGCCACCGCCCCCATCCCCGTAATACTCACCGGCTGCCGCACCCCCGGCAGATTCGACGCCACCACCGGCACCCCGTTCATCATGGCCTCGATCTGGACCAGGCCGAAGGACTCAGTGCGGTTGAGGCTGGGTACGACCAGCAGGTCGAGGCTGGGAAAGAAGGCCGCCATCTCCGCCGGCGTCAGTGTGTCGAGGAAGTGCCACCGTCCCGCTCGTTGCAGCGCTTCGACGGTCGGCGCGAGACGCTCGAGGTAACGCTGCTCGCCCATCACGTCGCGGTGCTGGCCGGCGAAGAGTACCGTCGTGCCGGGGTGGCTTTCGATCACCCGGGGCAAGGCGTCAAGCAGAACCTCAACCCCCTTTTCAGATGCAAAGCGCGCGGCCATGCCGATCACCGGGTGACGACCGTTGACTTTGGCAACCGCCGCCAGCCGCCGCGCGGAGTCCGCGTCAGCGGCCGGCAACTCCACCGGCGGCAGGATGGTGTCCACCTTGGTGCTGTAACGACGCAGGAAGGGTGATCCATCGGCGAAGTCGCGGGTATAGGTGACGATCCGGCGCGATGCGATCGCGGCGATGTGATTCATGGTGTGAACCACCAGGTTGACGGCTCGGTTGCCGATCCCCGGCGGCAACTGGAGGTCACAGTGGTAGGTCAGCACCGCCGGCTTGCCGAACACCCGGGCTCGGAGGGCGACCCCGGCGGCGTCGAACTGCGGCAGGTGGAGGTGGACTACGTCGTGCGCGCGCACCAGACGGTTTGCGGCGAAGCCGAAGCCCGGCATCAACACACCCTTGGAGACCCGCGCCGCCACCGGTATCCGGACCACCCGCACGCCGTCGACGACCTCGTCTCGTGGCGTCGTCGGGTCGAAGTGCGAGGTCAGCACTGTCACCTCGTGGCCGCGCACCGCCAGCGCACGGGAGAGCCGCTCGACGTAGATGGTGAGGCCGCTGGTGTGGGGCCGGTAGTAGGTGAGGACTTGCAGGATTTTCACGGTGGCGGCCCCCACTTCGTTTCAGTCAAAGAGTTGGCGATTGGCCTCGACCCAGGTCACCAGCCGGCGGATGCCCTCTTCAGGCGCGACCCGCGGCCGCCAATCGACCGCCTCGGCGTAGCGGGTGATGTCGCAAACAAAGGTCTTCTGGTCGCCCGGCCGCCAGTCGTCGAACGCCGCCTCGAGTTTCGACCCGGTGCAGGCCTCCAGCAACGGGCCGAACTCGGACCACACCGAGAGGGTGAAATTCGGACCGCCCCCGAGGTTGAAGACTCCGCCGGCCACCCGGTCGATGCGCTCCACCGCCAGGTCGTAGGCATCGAGTAGGTCGTCAACCCAGAGCAGATCGCGCACCTGCTTGCCGTCGCCGTAGATGGTGATCGGCCGGCCGAGGACCGCCGAGATGACGAACCACGCCACCCAGCCCTGGTCCTCAACCCCGAACTGGCGCGGACCGTAAATACAGCTTTGGCGGAAGACCACCGTCGGCAGACCGTAGATCCGGTGATAATCGCGAACGTACTGGTCGCCGCTGCCCTTGGAGCAACCGTAGGGCGAGTGGAGGTCGAGGTGCTGGGTCTCCGCGACCCCGCCCGGCGGGTCGGCGAGCGTGTAGCGCGTGGCCTCCTCTAATACCTTCGTGCCCTCGAGCTCGCCGTAGACCTTGTTGGTCGAGGCGTAGATCACGATCGGCTCACGGCCGGAACGGCGGGCGGCTTCAAGCACATTGAATGTACCGAGGGCGTTGACCTCGAAATCGTGCCGCGGGTCTTCGACCGAAGTGGTGACCGCCACCTGAGCCGCCAGGTGCACCACCACGTCGATCTCATGAGCCGCGCGCGTCACCGCCTCGGCGTCACGAACGTCTGCCCGTACCAGCTCGAAGCCGTCGCCGCCGAGAATCGAGCCGAGCCACTCGACGTTACGCACGCTGCCCGGGCGTGACAGGTTGTCGAGCACCCTGACCTGGTCGCCACGTTCCACGAGACGTTTCACGTAGTTGGCGCCGATAAAACCGGCGCCGCCGGTGACCAGCACCTTTCGACTCACTGCGCCGTCTCCTCGCTCGCCGGTATCTCGCGACTCGCGACCAGGGTCAGCGCCCGTCGGACGATCCCGTCGCCGCCTGGCACCTCTCGCACCAGCGCCACCAGCCCGCAGCCCGAGGTGATCGCAAAGCTCAGAGCGTGGGCTGCGACGGCAAAAGCCAGGGCGCCGGCCGGGTCGGCGCCGCACAGCACCAGGGCGCCCACCCACGCCGCCTCGAAGATACCAACGGCGCCCGGCGACGACGGCAGGGCGATACCGAAAGCCATCACTCCGAGACCGAAGGCAGCCCAGGACAGGGGCGCTGATGGGACAAAGGCCAGAAGTACGAGCCAGAAGAAGATCACCGCCAGGGCCCAGCCCACACCGAGCCACAGGGCCGCCTTGAGCAACCGGCCCGGCCGGGCCGTGCAAGCGAGGGCGGCGGCAAGACGCGGCAGAAGCCCGGAGAGCCTCGGCCACCGCTTGAGTCGCGGCTCGAGCCATCCCAGGAGCGCTTCCCGACGCCGGGCAACGACGACCAACAGAGTAATCCCGGCAAGGGCGGCGCAACCCGCCGCAGCTGCCGCCGCCCACCCGGCATCGACCCCGACCGCCGGCAGAACAGCCAACAGCAGGGTCGCGGCCATCACCAGGTCGATCAACCGCTCGGCAGCCACCGCGGCGGCACCGCCTATGATCCCGAGACCCGACCGCCGACCAAGTACCACCGATCGCGCCGCTTCGCCGACGCGGAGTGGCAGCAGGTTGTTGGCCAGGTAACCGATGTTGAGTGCCCCGAACGTGGCGCCGAGGCCGGCGCGGGCATCGACCAGCTCGCGCGAGGCGGCCGCGCGGGCGAGCAGCGCCACGACGAAGACCGCAATCGACGCCGCCAGCTTCGCCGGATTGACGGCGAACAAGACATCGACGGCACGCGCCGGCTCGACGGTCACCACCAGCAGCACGACGGCCGCCCCGCTGACCACGAAACCCGGGATCAGGGAGGGCAAAATTTTCGTGTTGAGTACAGTCCGCTCCACCATCCAAGCGTACCATGAATCAATCGTTTACCGCCGCATCGGAGGGTCTGCAGCAGGCTCCGAAACGTGAAAGTTTCGCAAATCCGACGGGGGCCTCCGGCTATCCCGAACCCAGGCCCGGAAGGGTCGGCTACACCTCGATCTCGGCCGCGGTCCCAGCCCACGGCGCGGCTGTCCCGGCGAGAAATGCGGCCCAGAGCCGAGCCGATCGGGTGGGCCTATCGACAATCGGATGGGCAGAGGCATACCTAATTTCTGGCTGCGCTACGATTCCCCCATGGCTCGAAAGCAACGTCTCGACGTGGTGCTTGCCGGGCGCGGGCTCGCACCGTCGCGGGCGCGGGCCCAGGCCTTGATTCTCGCCGGCAAGGTGCTGGTCGACGGCGTCGTTGTGAGCAAGGCCGGTACGCCGGTCGATCTCGAGGCGCCCATCGAGGTCGTGGCACCCGATCACCCCTATGTCTCCCGCGGCGCCCTCAAGCTGGCGGCGGCCCTCGACGCCTTCGAGATCTCGCCCGAAGGCCTCGACTGCCTCGACGTGGGCGCCTCTACCGGAGGCTTCACAGATCTGCTGCTCGAGCGCGGGGCCAAGCGCGTGGTCGCCCTCGACGTCGGCCGCGGCCAGCTCGACTGGAAGCTCCGCACCGACCCCAGGGTGGAGGTCATGGAGGGGGTCAACGCCCGCCACCTCCAGACCGTAAGGCTCCCTTTCCCGGTCGGCCTGGCGACGGTGGACGTGTCATTCATCTCCCTCCGATTGGTTGTGCCGGCCCTGCTCACCCACCTTCGGCCGCCCGGCTGGCTCGTGTGTCTGGTCAAACCACAGTTCGAGGCGGGACGAGACCAGGTCGGCAAGGGGGGCATCGTTCGTGACGAGGCCATTCGTCGCGCGACGGTGGACGCCACCGTGACGGCGCTCGAAGACCTCGGGCTCGAGCGGATCGGCGTTGTGCCGTCACCCATACGCGGCCAGAAGGGGAACCTCGAGGAGTTGGCCGTTTTCCGGGCACCGGCGGAATCGCGATCCGGAACCTGAAAAGCGGTCGCTGCGATTCGCGAGCGACTCCATCCCCTTTTTCGAACTCCGAAGCCTCGATCGCGCTATCATCTCCGCCCCAGCCCGGTCTTCTCACCGGGTTTTAGGCGAGGACGGCGAAGGGTAGTCAGATGTTGGGTTTTTCGCGAATTGGGCGACGCAGGCGTAGCAGCGCTACGTTGCGATGGGCGCGACTCAACCCCGCCAGCGAGTGGCCGATGGCCGGCGATCCCCGGCCTCGACCACAAATCGCTGCCGGCGTCGAGTTGAGTCGCACGATTTGCGAAAAGCACGACAGATGGCTGTCATTCGCCGGCCGCAGCAGATACCCGGTGAGAAGACCGGGCTCAGAGGAGAGCCTATGAGCAGCCAGATGACGATCCACTTCCCGGGCAACAAGCGGGTGAACGCCACCTACGACGGCTTCGAGATCGAAACCGACCAGGAGGTCGACTCCGGCGGGGAGGGATCGGCTCCCGAACCCTTCGACCTCTTTCTCGCCTCCATCGCCACCTGCGCCGGGATCTACGTGCTCAGCTTCTGCCAGCGGCGGAAGATCCCCCACGAGGGGGTGCGGCTGGTGCAGAGCTGGGAGCGCGATGAAAAGACCCGACGCCTGACCACGATCCGGATTGCGATCGAGGTGCCGTCCGACTTCCCGGAGAAGTACCACGCCCCCCTGATCCGGGCCGCCAACCAGTGCGCGGTCAAGAAGACCATGGAGAGTCCGCCCGTGTTCGACGTGAAGACAGTGGTCAGTTTTTAGTTTTGAGTGTTGAGTTTTGAGTTACCCGTCCTTCGGACGGCTTGCCTTGTTGGGTGAGTGAGGGATAACTAAAAACTCAAAACTAAGAACTCAAAACTGATTAGAGTTCGTCTGCGCGGGTCGAGATCGGTCCCCGATAGTTGTGCTCGAGGCGGACCTGTGCCACCTGGGATCCGAAGCCACGATAAGCTTCCTTGATCCGGGTGAGGGCGTTGGACCGCCAGTCCACATAGGGGTTGTCGATCTGCACCGGATCGAGACACCCGGCCAGGGCAACCTTGGAACTGGCGCAGAAGCGGCTCATCAAGGTCTTGGCGAGGTGGCGGTCTCCGTTCTGCAGCTCGTCCACGAGCACAATCGAGCGCTCGATGTCGAGGCCCCGCAGCATCGAGGTCGAAACCATCGTCAGGCGATCGGTTGAGCGCAGCTCCTCCATGAAGTCGTGCTCGTTGGACAGCGACAGCGAACGAACCGCCTGAAAAAACGGTTCGAGCCAGGGCGAGAGCTTGCTCTCGTAGTCGCCCGGCAGATAACCGAGGTCGTACTGGCTGGAGGCGTGCTCCGGTCGCAGCAGGAGCAGCCCGTGGTCATATCCGTAGTCGGGCGTCAGCGCCTGCGACTGCGGGGCCACGCGCCAGGTGGTCGGCTGGCCCACCAGCATGTACAGGCCTGCGGCCACCATCATGCGGGTCTTGCCCGAGCCCGCGGGACCGTCGAGGACCACGAGCTGCACCTCCGGATCGAGAAGGAACTCCATGGCCAGAATCTGCTGGGGATCGCGGGGGGTGAAGCCGAGGATCGGGCGCGGTTTGTAGGTGATGCGCTTTCGGTCCCAGTACTGGGCGAAGCGGAGGTCCTCCACGCGTTGGAGCTGCGGGTTGGCGCGGGTCAGAATCACCTCCTCCCCGCAGCGCAGCACCACTCCCATGTTCCACAGAAGCTCGCCCGCTTCACCGCACTGGACCTCGTCAAAGGCCAGCCACCGCTCACCCGGCGCGCCGCTGTCGAGAAAGTGCTGCAAGGTCTCCTCGCCCACCTCACCGTGAACCACGCCGCGGTAGACCTCGTCAACGCTCTCCAGGCTGACCTTGCCGTAGCGCAGGTTCTCCGCGGTAATGCTCAGGGCATCACACTTGAGCAGGAGGTTGGAGTCCTCGGAAATGACCACGACCTCGTAACCCGGGTGTCCGTTTGACTTTGCGACCTCGGCGATGTGCTGGGCGCGGGCTAGGATGTGGTTATCCCCGGACTCGGAGCTGTACGGTTCGAGCGTCTGTCCGGCCGGCTCCCAGGCGAGAATTCCACCGGCGGGGGTCCGCGGGAAGGCGTCGGGCTCCGCCGGGTGCTGGAAGAGACGCTCGACAGAGTGGTGGATAAGCTGTTGTTTCCGGTACTCGAGCATCTTGCGCATCACCAGGCGGGCCGCGTGACGAACGCCGTCGGATTTGGCGCGCGACGCCTGCAGCCGGCCAAGCTCCTCGATCACCTGGTGCAGGAGCACCACCACATTGCCGTCCGTGAGAAGGTGGTCCAGCGCGTCGGGATTTTCGATGAGGGCCGATGTGTCCGGGATGTACACCGTGCCGGATAGACCGTCGACCGAGTTGTGCATCGGGGATCAGTCTACCACGAGGACGGGTCCCCTTCTCCCGCCCGATCTCCGATACCATGATCCCATGGCTAACCCGCATATCTCACCAGCTTCCTGCTGCGGCCTGCGATGCACCGCACCCAGCGGTGTTTTCTCGCCTCGGGGTGCTATTGCCCACGCTGGCCCCTGCGGGGCCTCCCGCCTTCGGCGGGACCGCCCTGTCGGGCGGTGCGCGAGGTCCCTACGTACTGTCAAGCACGCCTCCGCGCCCCTCAGGTCGAAAACCCAGCTGTGTACGGCACCTCGCCGCCCTCGCTACGGAACCCGGTGAGATATGCGGGTTAAGAAACGACCTCTGCTGGTGGCCGGCGCACCCCTCTGTTGGACCGGGCGGCTCGCGGCCCTGGCTACGGCCGCCGAGCCCCTCCTCGCCGCCGACGCCGGCGCCGACCATTTAGCACGGCTGGGTCTGCGACCGGCGGCGGTCATCGGCGACCTGGATTCGATCAGTGACGGAACCCGCGCCTGGCTCGGCGAGGAGGCCCTCGTCCACCGTCCCGATCAAGGCCGAACCGATCTCGACAAGGCCCTGGAACATGCCTTCGACGAGCTCGGCCTCGAAGACCTCACGGTGCTCGCCGCCCTCGGTGGCCGCACCGATCACGAGGCGGGGAACCTGGGACTGCTCGCGCGCCTTCGGATGGGGGAACGGCTCCATTTCGAGGGCCTCGACCATCGGATCCTCGCCCTCGAAGGCGAGGCGGTCTTCGAGGCCATACCCGGCGAGACCTGGTCATTCTGGACGTATGACCCGCGGGTTCTGGTGACCATCGACGGAGTTCGTTGGCCGGTCGACAGTGCAACACTCGGCGCTGCCGGCCGGCCCTCTATCTCGAACTGTGCGCAGGCGGACGAGGTCCGGGTCGTGGCCGACGGCGGCCCGGTGATCGTCATGCGCTGGTTTGACGGAACGCCCTGACTCAGCCTCCGATAGTCAGCAACGCCACCCCGAAGACCGCGACCAGGGTGCCGACGATGGCGACGGTACTGGGCCGCCGCCCGTCGATCATCGCCTCCACTCCGAGGCTGAAGATGGGTGAGGTGGACAGCAGCACTGCCGCCACGGTTGCCGGTGCCAGGGCCACACCCCCCATCATCAGTAACATCGCCACGTAGGTGCCCAGGAACGCAGCCGGCACCGCCCGGCGAAGGGTCACCCCATCCCGCAAGGCGCCCCTCAGGGGCGCAAATCCGCTCGAAATCGCGGCGACGAGGAGCAGCCCGACACTCGCAGCGGCGAGGCGCACCAAGGTGGCCGGCAGCACGGGCACGGCGGCCATGCCCTCCTTGGCGATCACCACCCCGATGCCCTGGCCGAACGCTGCAAGCACCGCCAGGCCGAGACCGCGCGCGACCGCAGCTCTCTCAGGGCCCGAACCACTCCCGTCGAGGCCGACAACCAAGGCCACTCCAGCGAGGACTACCGCTACGCCGGCCAGCTGAACGCCGCTGAGCCGCTCACCGAGCGTGACGGCGAGGAGGCCCGCAAAGACCGGAGCGAGCGTCTGCACGAGGAGTGTGCGGTGGGCGCCGATCCGCGCCACCGCAGCAAAGAGCGCCGTATCCCCGAGGGTCAGTCCCACCAAGCCGGAAAGGGCGAGCAACGCGAGATGGCCTGGCCGCGCGACGGCCAGGTCCTGCAAACCGCCGAAAACGATCGCCGTGAGTAAAAGAAGCGCGGTTGCAAAGAGGCACTTGAGGAGGTTGATGGCGCGCGCGCCCCAGGCGGCAATGGGCTGCCGGAAAAGCACCACCGCCACCGCCCACAGGAGGGCGGCGCCGAGGCAAGCAACCTCGCCGAAGAGAACTGACATGGACCTCCCCGTTTAGAAAAACGACCCGGCGATCGCCGGGTCGTTGGTCGACCTTTTTGGCTGGGGTGCAGGGATTCGAACCCCGATACTACGGTCCAGAGCCGCATGTCCTACCATTGGACGACACCCCAGCAGGAACAGGGATTATACCAACAGCGCATTGAGGGTCAACAACCCGCTACCGCACAGAACAGTTTTGAGTTTTGAGTTATGAGTTTTGAGTTACGGGCGCCCGGTGACGGTGCGTCACCGCACCCGAAGGGTGCGAGTACCTCCGAACGATCGCGCCCAGGCGTGGGCAGTGCTCAGCAAGCTATTCGAACGCTTCATCGCGCCGAAAACTAAAAACTCAAAACTAAGAACTCAAAATTCGGTGCTACGCCCATCCTCGCAGGTGACACGCTATTGCGACGCGCTGGATGGCAATCATGTAGGCGGCATCGCGCATGAACTCGCCAGTCTCCTCGGCGAGGTCGGCCACCGCCAGGAAGGCCGTGGTCATCTTCTGGTCGAGGCGCTCGAGCACCTCCGCCTTGGGCCAGAAGAAGTTGGTGTTGCACTGCACCTGCTCGAAGTAGGAGCATGTGACGCCGCCGGCGTTGGCCAAAAAGTCCGGGATCACAAAAATGCCCTTCTCCTTGATGACCTTGTCCGCGGCGGGTGTCGTGGGGCCGTTGGCGCCCTCTGCGATGATCTTGACCTTCTTGTGGATGCGCGCGGCGTTATCGCCGGTGATCTGATTCTCGAGCGCTGCCGGGATGAGAATCTCCACCTCCTGTTCGAGCCAGGCCTCGGCCTCCAGGACCTCGTAGTCCTCCGCCGCCGCTTTCTCCTTGTCAATGGTCCCGAATCGGTCGGTGATCGAGAGCAGGTAGTCGATGTCGATGCCGTCAGCCTTGCGGAAGGTGTAGGCACAGTTATCGTCGTTGTCCCAACAAGAAACAGCCACCACCACGCCGCCGAGCTCGATGAGGAGCTTGGCCGCGTACTGGGAGACGTTGCCGAAACCCTGCAGCGAGGCGCGCACCCCTTCGATCGGGATATCCAGACGCTTCAGCGCCTCACGCACGGTGAAGATCACGCCGAAGCCGGTCGCCTCGGTACGCCCCAGGGAACCACCCACCTCCACCGGCTTGCCGGTGATGAAGCCGGGGTAGTGGCCGCCGGCGATCTTCTCGTACTCGTCCATGATCCACACCATGTGCTGAGGGTTGGTCATGACGTCCGGAGCCGGCACGTCCTGAACCGGACCGACGTTGCGCGCGACCTGGCGAACCCAGCCCCGGCACAGGGCTTCCTGCTCGCGCGACGAAAGGTCGTGGGGGTCGCAGATGACACCGCCCTTGCCGCCGCCGAGAGGGATGTCCACCACCGCACACTTCCAGGTCATCCACGTCGCCAGGGCCCGCACCGTGTCCACGGTCTCCTGGGGGTGGAATCTGATACCGCCCTTGGCGGGACCTCGGGCGTCGTTGTGCTGCACCCGATAGCCTTTGAAGACCTTGACCGAACCGTCGTCCATCCTCACCGGTACGGTGAAGTGAAACTCGCGCTGGGGCCAGCGCAGGAGCTCGCGAATACCCTCATCGAGCTGCAGCTTGTCTGCCACCCCGTCAAACTGCTGCTGCGCCATCTCGAATGCGTTGAACTCTGTTGCCATGATCGCCTCCTCGTCACTGCGGCGCGGTTGCGCGCTCGCGCGGGCGTTATACGCCTCGGAGCATAACGGGTCAAGGATTTCTTTTGAAGTCGGATCTGAGATCAATGTTGGACACGAAGGCGACGCCTCCCTCCGGGCGCGCCTCGGCAGAGCTGCTCGTCAACGGGTGGTCACACACTTCTCGACCGAAAATCGGCTCGCCAAACTAGAATCCCTCTATCGGCAAATCCTGGAGTAGAACCCACGCGGGATCGGGTAGAATCAGCCGATGTTCATCCATCGTGAGGGCGACCCCGGAGGGACCTACCTGATTCCGCAGGCCTCCCACGCCTGGCTCGCGTGGCAGGTAGCCCAGCACTGGGGCAACCGATCCTTCGCCCGTCCGGCGCCCCGGGCCGAGACCCTGGCCTCCGTGCTGCTGCACGACTGCGGCTGGGCCGATTTCGACGCCGCCCCCTCGCTCGACGACCAGGGACGACCGCGCGTCTTTAACCAAATGCCGGCCGAGCAGCATCTCGAGATTTGGCGGTTGAGCGTGGCACGTTGCGCGCAACACAGCCGCTATGCCGCCCTGCTGGTCGCCGCCCACTTCGGGGCCATGGCCGAACGCAAGACCGCCGACCTCCTCGAGCATGGTGATACGGCCGGTGCGCGGCTGGCGCAGAGCTTCGGCGCTGAGATGGAGCGTCTTGAGGAATCGTGGCGGGAAGGGCTGGGGGTGGATGCCCGATACCAGCCTTTCCTCGAGGGTCCCGGGCGGGAGGCAAACGCCCTCCTCCTGGACGCCTGCGACCGGATCTCGGTCTTTCTCTGCGCCTCCTTTCCGTCCCCGTTCGAGGTGGGCGCCCAGAATGCGTCGGGAGAGGCGGAGACCATTCATCTCGAGGCCGTCGATGCCACGACCTGGCGTGTCCATCCGTGGCCGCTGGAGGGCGACCGTCTGCGGATCCAGTGCGAGGGGCGCCGACTGGCGACCGCAGCGTTTTCGTCTTCTGCGGAGCTGGAGGCGGCCCTCGTCCGCGCCCCCGTCGCGCGGCTGGTATTCACCCTCCTTCGCTCTTCGGCTGTCGGTTGACAATCGCGGGCCCGGGCCTACAATAGTCGTTTGCGATTGATGCTCCGCAGTAGCTCAATGGTAGAGCGGGTGGCTGTTAACCACTAGGTTGGGGGTTCAAGTCCCTCCTGCGGAGCCAATACCTCTTTCCCCCGGACGCGAGCTTCGGTTTTCTTAGTTTGTCTCCGTGCTCGATGTTCATTTGAAGGCTTCAGATCCCAACGCGAGCTTGCTGTCGTCGCGCCCAATCGCGGGCATCTCGCCCCTATACTCTCGATCGCCTCCCCGCGCCGACAATTCCTAATTCCTAACTCCTAATTCTTGCTCTCCCACACCCAGAAAAACCTGACTGTGGGCCTCGCGCATCGACCCCAAAGACCAGCCCTCCGGCGCGCGTGCTACCCTTCCCCCATGGTGCGTTTTGGGACCTCGGGTTGGCGCGGCATTATCGGCCGCGAGGTGACCTTCCACAGAGTGCGCATGGTGGTCCAGGCGATGATCGAGACCTTGCGCGAGGAGGACAAACCTCTCGAGCTGATAGTGATCGGCTTCGACACCCGGATGCTGTCCGAGAAGTTCGCCAGGACCGCAGCCGAGCTACTCGCCAGCAACCGCGTCGCGACCGAGCTGGCCCCCCGCGACGTGCCCTCTCCGACCGTCGCCTCCATGGTTCTTGAACGCGGGGCGGCCGCCGGCATCACCTTCACCGGCAGCCACAACCCCCCCGAGTACAGCGGACTCAAGATCTACACCTCGGACGGCATCCTCGCCTCCGATGTCTTCACCGACCGCGTGGAAAAGCGCTTCGGCCTTCTCGAGAAGACCTTCGACGACACCATCCTGCCGCGCAACGAGCTGATCAACTTCCACGATCCCAAGCCCGTCTACCTTCAGCGCCTGCAAGACCTCATCGACTGGGATGCGATCCGCGCATCAGACCTCAAGGTGGTGGTCGACCCCCTCTTCGGATCCACCCGTGAGTACCTGGACCACATCCTGCTCGAGAACGAGGTTCCGGTCGATGTCATCCACAACACTCGCGATCCCTACTTCGGGGGCTACGCCCCGGACTGCACCTCGGAGAACCTCACCCGTCTGCGCGGCGTCATGCGGCGCACCGGGGCCAATCTCGGGCTCTCCACCGATGGAGACGGCGACCGTTTCGGCATCCTCGACCAGGGCGCCCGTCTCTGTGACTCGAGCACCTGTCTGGCGTTGATCCTCGACTACCTGGCGCGACGCAGGGGGTTGAAGGGCGGTGTCGGCTACACCATCGCCACCTCGGGTCTGATCAACGCCGTCGCGCGCGAGCACGGTCTGGAGCTGTTCGAAACCCCGGTGGGCTTCAAGAACTTCGGGCCGCTGCTGGTGGACGGTACTCTCGAGTACGCCGGTGAGGAGAGCGCAGGGCTGGCATGGTCAAAGCACCTGCCCGAGCGGGACGGGCTGCTCGCCTGCCTGCTGGCGACCGAGATGGTGGCGGTGGAGGGCAAGAGCATGGCGGAGCTCAGCCACGAGCTCTCGCAGCGTGTCGGCACGTTTTCCTTCCGCCGCACCCAGATCCCCCTCACCAGTCGCACCCGCCAGATCTTCAAACGGCGCTTGAAGCAGAAGTGGAAGGTCGTGGACGGGCTCAAGGTGGTTGAGGTAGACCGCCGGGACGGGCTCAAGCTCATCTTCGAGGGCGGCAGTTGGATCTTGGTGCGGGTCAGCGGCACAGAGCCCAAGATCCGTCTCTACGCCGAGGGTCGTTCATCCGAGGAAATGCGACACCTCATGCACTTGGTACGACAATTCTTTTCCCAACGGAGGCTGTAATCATGTTTGACATCGAGTTCGTCACCGGCAGAGAAGTCCTCGACTCCCGTGGCAATCCCACTGTCGAGGCCGAGGTCATCCTTTCGGGCGGTGCCGGCGGCCGCGCCATCGTCCCCTCCGGGGCGTCCACCGGCTCTCGGGAGGCCCTCGAGCTGCGCGACGGCGACGCAGACCGCTTCGGCGGCAAGGGCGTCCTACGGGCCGTCGAGCACATCAACGGCCCCCTTGCCGAGGCGGTGGAGGATCTCGACGCCCGCGACCAGCTCGGCATCGACCAGGCCCTGATTGACTGCGACGGCACCGACAACAAATCGGTCATGGGCGCCAACGCCATGCTCGCCGTCTCCCTGGCCGTCGCCCACGCGGCGGCCGATGGCAGCGGGCTGCCCCTGTACCAGTACCTCGGCGGTTGCGGCGCACGCGAGCTGCCCGTTCCAATGATGAACATCATTAACGGTGGCAGCCACGCCGACAACTCGGTCGACTTCCAGGAGTTCATGGTCATGCCGGTGGGATTCACCACCTTCTCCGAAGGGCTCCGCGCCGGGGTGGAGGTCTTCCACACCCTGAAAAAGGTCCTTCACGACCGCGGACTGGCTACCGCGGTGGGCGACGAGGGAGGCTTCGCTCCGGACCTGCCGTCCAACCGCGCCGCGCTCGAGCTCATCATGGAGGCGATCGACAAGGCGGGCTACGCCCCGGGCGACCAGATCGCCCTGGCGATGGACCCGGCAGCGTCGGAGTTCTTCGCCGACGGAAAGTACAACCTCACTGGCGAAGGCCGCGTCGGCCTCACCTCCGAAGAAATGGTCGAGACCTACGCGGCCCTGGTGGACGACTTCCCGATCGTCTCCATCGAGGACGGCCTCGCCGAGAGCGACTGGAACGGCTGGAACCGGATGATGACCGCCCTCGGCGACCGCATCCAGGTGGTGGGGGACGACCTCTTCGTGACCAACACCGAGATCATCGCGGAGGGGATCGAGCGCGGCGCAGCCAACTCGGTCCTCATCAAGCTCAACCAGATCGGCACCCTGTCCGAAACCCTCGACGCCATCGAGATGGCCCACCGCGCGGGCTGGACAACGGTCATATCTCACCGCTCCGGCGAGACCGAGGACACCACTATCGCCGACCTTGCGGTCGGTCTCAACACCGGCCAGATCAAGACCGGCTCGGCCAGCCGAACCGACCGCATCGCCAAGTACAACCGCCTCCTCCGCATCGAGGAGGAGCTGGAGGACGTTGCCCGCTACCGCGGCATCGCGGCGTTGGCCCGTGGGAGAGGTTGAGGCGGCTCCCCTACCTCCTGCTCGCAATCGCGGCGCTGCTGGTCCTGGGCCTGCTGTCGTCGATCATCACGCAGGGATTCGAGGAGCTCGCCCGCGCCGAGGAAGAACGGACGACCCTCGAGGAGCGGAAGAACGAGCTCAGCGAGAGCATCACCGAGCTCGAGGCCACCCTCGAGGCGGTGCGCACCGACCCCGAGGCGGTGGAGTCCATGGCGCGGCGCGAGCTCGGTTGGGTACGTCCCGGCGACCGGGTGGTTCTCCTTGCCACACCCACCCCTCTGCCGTCTCCGGCCGTCTTGACAGGCCCTATCCCGACTCCTATACTCACGCTCCCTGATTGACGCGGGGTGGAGCAGTCCGGTAGCTCGTTGGGCTCATAACCCAAAGGTCGCAGGTTCAAATCCTGCCCCCGCAACCAAACGAACAAACGCCGCCGAAAGGCGGCGTTTTTCGTTTGGTTGGCACACCTCACCGCGGGCAGCCATACGGCCACGCGGTTTTCGCCGTCCGAAAACCGCCGTGGGCGTCGGCTGACCGTGGGGAGGCGCGTAGGAGCGGCCGAAGGCCGCGACTACGCAAACCCGGCCTCGACCGCCAGTGACGGCGCGCTGGCCGCGAAGCGGGCTGCGCCCGCCGGAACTGGCAGTCGAGGTCGAAGGGCGCGTTCATCGTATGAGCGCGGTCGATATCCCTACTCCGCGACGTCCGCCCGCGCTGTTCGCGAAGCGAGAACCGCAGCGAAAACCCGCTGGCCACGTCGAGGCGCGTAGGAGCGGCCGAAGGCCGCGACTACGCAAACCCGGCCTTGACCGCCAGTGACGGCGCGCAGGGCGCGAAGCGGGCTGCGCCCGCCGGAACTGGCAGTCGAGGTCGAAGGGCGCGTCGAAAAACCGAGCGCGAAGACAACGCCTGACGACAGCCAAAGCCTGGTATCAGGGAACCGGTACCCCGAGCGGCCCGAGTTTTTCGAACTCCCACAGGTCGCGCATTGGTATGCCCTCGTATCCCTTCACTGGCAATTCGGGCTTGTGTTCACGCACGCGGTCGACCGCATCAAGGTGTATCCGAACCAATCGATAGCCCCTTGAGAGGTAAAGCCCCGCCGCACGCAGATTGTCGTTGGTCATCAGGGCCCAGGCGCGGCCGAGGCCTCGGTTGTGGAACTTGTTCTCGACCGCCTCGAGCAGGTGTCGGCCAAATCCACGTCCACGGATGATGGTATCGAGGGTGACGATCTGCCCCGCCGGCCCATCGACGTGATAGGTCACCAGCCCAACCATCTCGTCGTTATAATCAACGAGGGCGAGCCCCTCGACATCTGGGGGCGTGTAGACCGTACTGAGGCAAACGACGAGGCCGAACCAACGGTCTTCCCACACCTCCTTGATTTCATCTGTTGTTGCTGGCCTCAGGCGCATGTCGTGTTGTCGAAGTGGTGTCATCTTGACCTCCTTGGCAAGGCTGAGTCCTCGTGCCCTCCCGGTAGCCGTGGACGCGGTTTCCCAAATCACACGGCCAGGTACTCACGGGCACCTAACAGGTGCCATATTACACCGAGGCTGACCCGCATATCTCACGCCAGACGTTCAGCATAGAGCAAGCCCAAATGGGCATGAACCGGATTAGGCCGGCGCTGCACCTCAAAACCTTGATTCTGCAGATAATCGGCTAAGGCGTCAGGGGTGTGTTCGGTATAGCCATCATGGTATTCCAAACTGATGCGGTGAATGCGAGTTAAGAGTTTTGACGGACT
This sequence comes from Acidobacteriota bacterium, assembly GCA_030637805.1. Taxonomy (GTDB): domain Bacteria; phylum Acidobacteriota; class Thermoanaerobaculia; order Thermoanaerobaculales; family Sulfomarinibacteraceae; genus Sulfomarinibacter. The sequence goes on from DAOWFV010000199.1 coordinate 17,716, forward strand.
GTTCAACAAGATATCGAATTCGCAACCTTCACAATCCATCTTCATGAAATCGCACACGCCGCCGGGCAGCCCATCCAACACATCCGCCAGCGCCAAAGCATGAACGGCGCCATCATCGGCCCGGGAAAAGCGGGTGGAGACCGCTTCAACCTTCGCCGAATCCAGCAGAAGCGAGCCGGACTGAGAAGCGACTCCCTTGTGGAAGACCTCGGTGTTGCGGACTGCGTTCAACGCAAGGTTTTTTTGCAGCAGTCCAAACGATTCTGTCAGCGGTTCATAGGCATGGACAACACCCTGGGGCAACTGCTTGGCAGCGAAAACGGTAAAATCGCCCAGCCCGGCGCCAATATCCAGGATGCGCCAATCTGATTCAAGTGGCCCGGATGCCCATAAATAATCTGCATCCAGACAAGTTTCTTTAATGATCCAAGCATCCATCGCAGTACGAATGTTAAACCGCCATCCGAGGCGGCGAAGCTGAACAACTGCGGGCAGCGCACCCGAACGACCGAGAAAGATCGCCATGATCTGTCCCGGATGGCGGAAACCTGTTAACAGGGTCATGAGGGATGTGGCGTAGTAACGATATTTTGAAAATGAACCCATCGGCTAGGTCTCCAAGGTGATCTCGAGGGACGGGACTGATCTGTAAACCGCTGATGATCGCTCGATCATTTCCTCCACAGTGCGCGGGGCAGTACCCCCAGCTCCAGCGATAGGACAGTGGAGAATTCCCACCAGCCCGAGGGCTGCACCAGTGGTCCGAAACCCGCGTCGTGTCATAGAGGCCCCTCTCTCTTGTTCGGTTGATCCTACCAAGGGTCGGACTCCGCTGTGCCGCCAATAGCCCAAGAGAACGAAAGGGGCGCTGCCGATCACCACGTCACAATGGGACCTCCGGATTGACTCCACAGCCACCGCTCGCAGGCAGAAGCGAAATCTGCGACGATCATGGGCTGACAAGCCTCGCCGGAAAGGCTAAACTACCGAGCCGGATCGCGGCGATCCAATTTTCCCCAAGGACGGACCATGACCACATCAAAGATCATCTGGACGAAGACCGACGAGGCGCCCCTATTGGCGACCTATTCACTGCTCCCCATCGTCCGGGCCTACACCAGGGGCTCCGGCATTGAGATCGAACTGAGAGACATCTCGCTCGTCGGCCGGATCGTCGCCAACTTCCCCGACAATCTGGCAGAGGAGCAGAAGATCCCCGATCACCTCAGGGAGCTTGGTGAGCTCGTCAAGAGCCCCGAGGCCAACATTGTCAAGCTGCCCAACATCTCGGCCTCGATCCCGCAGCTGCAGGCCGCGATCGAGGAGCTGCAGGCCAAGGGATACGACATCCCCGACTTCCCTGAGGAGCCCGAGACCGACGCCGAAAAGGCGCTGCAGGCCAGGTTTTCAGTGTGTCTCGGATCAGCGGTGAATCCAGTCCTGCGTGAAGGCAACGCCGACCGCCGACCGGCGGTGTCCGTCAAGCGCTTCGCGCAGAAGCACCCGCACAAGATGATGAGGCCCTGGCCCGAGTCGGGGTCGAGGTCGCGGGTCGCTCACATGGATGAAAAGGATTTCTTCGAAAGCGAAACGTCGACCACCGTGGAGAAGGCGACCGAGGTGAAGATCGAGTTTGTGGGCGACGACGGAAGCACCACCATTCTGAAGGAGGGATTGGCCCTTCAGGAGGGCGAGGTCATCGACACGGCCACGATGAACGTCGCCGCGCTGCGCGAGTTCTACGCCGAGCAGATCGAGGCGGCCAAAGCCGACGGCGTGCTGCTGTCCCTCCACCTCAAGGCCACCATGATGAAGATCTCGGATCCCATCATGTTCGGCCACTGCGTGTCGGTCTTCTACAAGGAAGCGCTCGACAAGCACGCCGAGGTCCTCGAGGAGATCGGCGCCAACGTCAACAACGGTCTGGCCGATGTTCTCGAAAAGCTCGACCGGCTCCCCGCCGACAAGAAGGCCGAGATCGAGGCCGACATCGCCGCCGTTTACAAAACTCGGCCCGACCTGGCGATGGTCGATTCCCGAAAGGGCATCACCAACCTGCACGTCCCCAACAACGTCATCGTCGACGCGTCGATGCCGAACGTCGTGCGCGACGGCGGCAAGATGTGGAACAAGGACGACGAGCTCCAGGACTGCATCGCCATGGTGCCCGATCGTTGTTACGCGACCATGTACGCCGAGATCCTCGAGGACGCCAAGGCAAACGGTCAGTTCGATCCTTCGACGATGGGCAACGTCGCGAACGTCGGTCTGATGGCCCAGAAGGCGGAGGAGTACGGCTCGCACGACAAGACCTTCGAGGCGCCGGCGAACGGAACGATCCGCGTCGTCGACGCGTCGGGCGTTTCAGTTCTCGAGCAGGCGGTCGAGGTCGGCGATATCTTCAGGATGTGTCAGGTCAAGGACGCACCCATCCAGAACTGGGTGAAGCTGGCCGTGACGAGGGCCCGCGCCACCGGTTCGCCCGCGATCTTCTGGCTGGATGAGCGCAGAGGGCACGACGCCGAGATCATCGCGAAGGTGAACGCGTACCTGCCGGAGCACGACACCAGCGGTCTCGACATCCGCATCATGAAGCCCGTCGACGCCATGAAATTCTCTCTCGAGCGAATTCGGCGTGGGGAGGACACCATCGCGGTCACCGGCAACGTCCTCCGTGATTACCTGACGGATTTGTTCCCGATCC
>DAOWFV010000156.1 GCA_030637805.1 Acidobacteriota bacterium
ACCACAGAGACACAGAGGGCACAGAGAGAACACGGAGCCACCCACCCATCGCAATATGCCCACAGATCACGCAGATTAACGCAGATGAACTCCCTGATGGTGCAGTGCCGAGGATGGACGGCGGAACAGTCGGCGATCTTGCGATCGCTGACTACCGGTGGGAAGCACATCAACTCCGGACGCCAGCGTCCGTCGTCGCCGTGCTACCCACCGGCCGCCGCGCCGAGGGCGCGTCGGTTCCGCCTCTCTCCTCCTCTGTTGGGGAGGGATACGTGCCCTTCCCAACGATGAAATGAAGAGAGGGAGTGGCGAGGCCTGCGCTTGGAAAGCGCAGGCCGCTGGGCCGGGAAACCGTGACGAACGCTCGCGTTCGGAACGTGTGTCCGGCCCAGCGGTCCCCGGCCGTCGTCCGACGGCCGGGACCTCGCCATGCGGTGAATACTCGTGGGCTCTTTGCGTCTTTGCGCCTTTGCGTTAAGAACCGGGTGGGAGAAAATCCGAAATTCATCAGTCGTACATTCCGTCGGCGAACCAGTCGCCGGTTGTTCGGTCGCGGTAGACCCGGTACAGCCTGCCTCCGCCAAGCTCCACATCCCAGTAGTCGCGCTCCACGGGCGCCTCGTTCCACCACCCCTCCTCGAGGGTCCACGGCCCGGCTGCCACCCGCACCAGGCCCTGAACTCTGGGAGTTGCCCCCGGCTCGGAAGCCACGGAGATGAGCCGGATAGGACCTGCCGGCCTTGAATTCGGAATTCGGAATTCGGAATTCGGAATTGACCCTTGTTTGCCCGAAGCGGTCTCCGAGTGGGTGGTGGTGGGGGAAAATCGGAGATCTCTTTCACCTTCGGTCAACGCTTCCAAACGCGGGCAAGACGCCTCCAAACCCTCCATCGCCCTCCCTCGCGCCGATAATTCCGAATTCCGAATTCCTAATTCCGAATTCCCCTCTGTGATCACCTCGAGCGCCACTGCCGGCCGCAACACCCTGACGACCAGCAGCCCCCGTCCCTGCCGCGGCGGCCGGCGCAGCTTGGGGGCCGGCGGCGGGTCGAAGGGGACGGTGTCGAAGCGCTCGGGGAGGTAGCCGTCGACGGTGCGCGGCGAGCCCACCCGATCGGGGCCGAGACGGGCGGCGAGGTGGGCGAGGGTACCGGCCAGCTTGTCAGGAGAGATGTCGGGAACTCCGAAGAGGGTGAGCTGGCCGCGGCGCGGCCGGTCGGGGTGGGTCACACAGGTGAAGGAGACCACCGGCGCCCGCGGTGGGTTCGACTCGAGCTCGAGGCGGATCAGTGCCAGCAGGGCGTCGATGTCCCGGGTCGGCGCTGGCAGCCGGATGGTCCGGTGCTCAGCGCCCTCCGGCTCCAACCCCAGCTCCAGCTCGAGCAGGGAGCACGCCAGGTCCTCGCGTTCGAGGCGCTGCCGCGTTCGCTCCAGGGATTGGCGGAGGGCGAAGAGCAGGGGGTCCACGGTGACCACCGGCCACTCCAGCTCCATCCCCTCGTGGAGCGTGGGGGGAAGGTGGTACGGCGCGAGGGGGCTGGAGTCGACACCCCGGGCCGCCCGGTGGGCGCTGGCGCCTGCCGGGCCGAGGCGGCTGGCCGCCCTGTCCGCCGGCAGTCGGGCGAGGTCGCCGAGGGTGCGGACGCCCCAACGTTCGAGGGTGTCGATGAGGCGCTGTTCGAGGTTCAGGTGAGCGAGGGGCAGAGGGGCGAGGAAACGCGCCTCCTCGCCGGAGGGCACCACCGTCGGGGTGGCGGGCATGCGGGCAGCGATCCGCGCGGCGAGCTTGTTGGCGGCGATGCCGACTCGTACCGGCAGGTCGAGGGCGTCGGCGGCGATGGAGGCGACCTGGCCCATCTCCTGTTCGCCCGATGTGCTGTCGTAGAGGCGCTGCATGTCGCTGACATCGGCGAAGACGAGGTCCGGGCCGCTGTCCTCCACCCGTGGCGAGAGGCTCGATGCGGTTTCGAGGAGGGCCTCGTGGGCCGAGGCCTCACAGGCGGGGTCCCGGCCACGGGCGATGAGGGAGGGTAGGATGCCACGCGCCTGGGCGAGGCTCATCCCCGAGCGCACGCCGTTCTTGCGGGCGGGGCGGGAGGCGGCCAAGACCCGGGCCGCCGAGCCGTTGCCCTCGCACACCGCCACCGCCTCGCCCATGAGCTCGGGCTCCGCGCGCAATCGTGACGCGAGTGGAAAAAGAGGAACGAAGAGGCAGGCGATTCTGGTCATTGTCGAGAGAAGTTCGGGAACCTCACTGGGCAGTGCGCTCGTTCCCGTTCCCGTACCCGTTCCCGATCTTTGCCATTCGTGTGAGCATGGAAACGATTCTCAGCAGCAAGTTCCGGCCTTTCGGAAGGCCGGTATTGCGATCAAGTTCGAGCACTTTGCAAACATCGAGAATAGCTGCGCATTCGGTGGCTGATCTTAGAGCGATCCTGTAAAAGCGTGCTTTATCTTTAGGGCTGAACTCGACGGCTCCTTCGGCAATAATCATTGGAACCGAAAGAGCAGCACGTCGAAGCTGGTCGGCAAGATAGCTTCGTCCTCGTGGGAGGTGAGATGTGATTGTGTCAGCGATCGCCACGAATTCGATAGAGGCTTGATACACGTCCAGGCGTTCATGGTCGAAGGAGGTGACACCGGATTTGTTCTTTCGGGAACGGGGACGGGAACGGGAACGGGAACGGGTTTCAATCATCATCGACTCCTTCTTTACAGGCAAAACACCATCACCAAGAAACAGAAACCGAAGAGCAGCAATCCGCACGCTTCACCGGCTAGCCCGCAAAGACCTCGCGCGTTCATCTCAAAGGGCTGTGACATGTTCTTCTCTCCTTTTTTCCTCGATTTCAGAAAGCGCTGAATCCCGAGGGTGGGCGGGCTGAAATTCCGAATTTCCAAAAGCCGCCTCGGGGAGGGTGAGGATGTTCGGGGCGGCCTCGTGATCCGAGTGGCCAGTACGGCGAGCCAGGTGGAGCCATGCCTGGAGCCCGTTGAGCAGGCGGGACGCGCCACCGCTGCTCCAGTCACCCCGTCCGCGGCCCCCCGCCACCACAACGGTGGCGGCACACCCGGTCAACCGGTAGGGCGAGCCCACCAGAACCGCTGCCCGGTGGGTGACGGCGTTGCGCGCCAGGCGCAGCCAGGCGGCCAGCGGTGCGCGGCCGCGCACCGGCGGCAGGCCGAGATCCAGGGTGACCAGGGGAAAGCCGGTGTGGACCAGGAGTTCGGCCGCCGCCAGGGAGTCCCTCAGGTTTTGCGGACGCGCCCACAACAGGCGTTCCAGGTCGACACCCGCCTCCTTCGCCGCCTGCGGGTCCAACTGCTCACCCTGGTCGATAAGAGCCGCGGGCTCACCGGCGCCGGTCACCGCCCGCAGCGCCGCCAGCAGGGCGGCGAAGCGACCGCAGGAACCCCGCCCCACGAGCTCCACCAGCCCACCTCGGGGGAGCCCGCCTCCGAGCAGGCGGTCGAAGCCGGCCAGGGAGGTGGGCAGAGGGCTTTCATGCAGCTCGGTGCGGCGCTTCCGGACCAGCTCCGTGGCCCGGCATATCATGGGACGCAGCTCCTCCGGCAACGCGGCCTGCAGCGCGTGGGCGGTGGGCAACTGGTTCGGGACAACCATCATCCTTCCTCCGGGTTGAAGGCTCATTTTTTAGTATAAGTATAAATAAGGCATAAATCAAGCTTATTCAAGTTTCCTGTATCTAATCCGTTGGAAACAAGTGAGTTGGAGTTAGACGAAGACGTCCAATTCACAATTTTGAGTTTTGGGATTGACAGACTAAGAACTTAGTACTATGTTATTAGTATGAAGAATCCAAAACAAAAGCTCACCAACGCCGAGCTCGAGATCATGCACGTTGTGTGGGAGTTCGAGGGAGGGACCGTACGCGAAGTCCACGAAAGCCTCAACAAACGCCGCCCGCTGGCGTACACCACAGTGATGACAATGATGAACATCCTCGAAGAGAAGGGACACCTGACCCGGCGCAAACAGGGACGTGCCTACCTCTACGAGCCCGTGCGACCGAAGAGCCAGGTCATCTCGGGGATGGTCGACGACTTTCTGGGACGGGTCTTTGACGGCTCGGCGCAGCCGCTCCTTCTCAGCCTGATCAAGGACCGCAAGCTCTCGAAGAAGGACCTCGAGGAGATCGCCCGCATGATCCGGGAGGTGGAATGAGCCTCCACGAAGCCGCCGCCGGCCTTCTCTCCTACGCCCTCCAGAGCGGGCTCCTGCTGGTTGTCGGGCTGTTTCTGCCGCGACTGCTCCGCC
>DAOWFV010000239.1 GCA_030637805.1 Acidobacteriota bacterium
CCGGCGAGGATTGCGAAACCCACGGTCACCGCGGACAGGGTCACGGTGCCGACGGCAACAACCGCCTCCGGCGCTGCGGCGGCCGCGACCCACACCGTGATCGCGGCGATCCCGATGGCGGACATCGCCAACATCCCGGTCAGAGGCAGTCGCTGCGCCCATCCCGAGGTCCGCAGGCGCCGACCGGCCAGCACCACAGCAGTGGTGAAGATCGTCAGCACAACCACGATGATCTCCCCCGGTTGAGGAGTCGCAATGGCCTCTCCCCGACCACTCAGTTTCTGCACGGCCTCGACCGCGAGCCCGCTCATCCCCCAGGCGGCGAGGAGAAGCACCGCAGCGTGAACGCGAAGGGTCACTCTGTCCCATCTGCTGCCCACGGCGGCGACACCAACCGCAAGCAACGCCCATACCGAAGCGCTGCTGCCACCCGCAACTCCAGGAACCCCGAGCAGAATGAGGACCAGGCCGACGGAGGACAGGAAGAAAAATGCGCGATTCCGGCCCTGGCGCCGGTCCACCACCCCAAAGGCGCCGGCATAGGCCGCCAACCCGAAAGCGAGGGCGAGCAGGACGAGGCCTCTCGTTCCCCATCCGTGCGCCTGCGCCAGGCGGACGCCACCGCCCCAACCGACCGCCCAGGCCGCCGCTGACTGAAGAACGTCGAACGCCGTCAGTTGGCTTTTCCCTCGCAGGGCACGACTGACGGTGGTTCCTACGAAACCGACCACGAGGACAGTCTGGAGAACTGCAACAATCGGAGCGTTCACGACCCCGAAAGCCGCCGGCAACCCCGCCGGCGCCGTTGCCATCGCCGTCAGGCGCAGCACTCCGACGTCGGCCGCGAGAGCGGTGAACCAGCGCAATACGTCCCAGCCATGCACTTCGGCCATCCACAGGGAGGCAAGACCGAGGACCACCAGCACCGCAGTCGCCGCCTCCCCCGGCGGTCGGACCACCGCTAAAGACAGAGCAGTCACCAGGGCGCCCAGACCGAAGACCCATGCAGCCGCCCGTAGGCGCCAACGTGATGCGACCACCATTCCCATTGCGGTCATTCCCGCGAGCAACGCCGCGCCGACGGTCGGCGAGAGCACGCCAAATGCGGTCGAGGCCTCGAAGAGCAGGGGATCCGCGATCAGTGCAGCACACACCGAGTGGAAGCCGGCGCTGGCCTTGCCCCCACCCGAGGCCGCCCTCGCGGCCGCGACGATCCAGACCACCGCGTAGCCCAATCCAAGAGCAACGCCTGTGCCAGGCGCGAACGTGCCCGCCTCGGTCAAGGCGCGGAGCAAGAAGGCACCGGCGAGCACGAGCAGACTCCGGCCCACCAGAGCCGGTGTACCGGCAAGGGCCGCCAGGGCACCGTCGGCGCCCGGCGTCCCCGCTTCTCGTTCCGAGGAAACCACCCTCGTCTCCGATGCCGCCTGTGCCGCCGGTTCCAACACCGGCTGCTGTTCGAGGGCGGCAACCCGTTGGCCGAGACGGCGCACCTCTGTTTCGAGGTCCGTGAGCGCAGCCTCTACCCTGTCGACACGATCATTCATGAGCCGCTCCTGAGATAGAGTCTATAAATCATCACGTGGTATTGAAACCGCTCTCGCTCTACGATATCATTCTTGCGGGATTGAACAATTGTCTACGCAGGAATTCAGTTGAGGAGACACGGTGCAACCGACGACCCACCTGTAGGGAGTCGCAGGTATCGCCGGATCGTGCGTCAGCTGATCGCGATCTTGCAGTGGATCGCGGAACCGGAAGAGCTGCCGCGACTCGGAAATATTCGTCATTCTCATCCTAGAACCCGAGAATCCATCGGCTGGCTTCTGGCGCCTGACCGCCTCCCCGAGACCGATCTGCCGGCCCAGCGCCAGGGGTCGTCGTTCCTCAAATGGTTGACCGCTCCCGAGGTTCTGCCCCGCACCCCACGTTTCGACAGGGTCGCGAGCCCCCCGTTCTTCCGCTGGTTGATAGCCGCCGAGTGCCTACCGCGACCCTCCCAATCACCATCCACCGGCCCATCGAGATCATCCCTTGGCTGGTTGTTCAAAACAGAGTCTCTGCCCCGTAAGGGGAACACCGACTCGCAACAGGAGGTGGAAACCCATGACCTCTGAGAATCCCCTGGCCCATTCCAAACACGTCTTCCGGGCCGCCCTTCTGCTCCTCGCCGTGGTCGTAGCCTTGATCCTGGGCAGATTGTTTTTTGTTCCGGAAACCTGGGGTGAGTACGGCTTCTACCGTGGCGCCGCCGTTGGCGAGCACCGAGCCGAGCCGGTCCGCTTCGGCGGCGACGAAGCGTGCGAACCATGCCACGACGCCGAGTACGCCGAGCACGCCGCCGGCGTGCACGCTCCGGTTCGTTGTGAGCTCTGCCACGGCCCGGTGGCTCTGCACGCGGATCTCGAGGAAGGCGAGAAGCTCGCGGAAATGCCCGTTCGCCGCGGTCGGGAGCTGTGCGAGCTCTGCCACCGCGCACAGGCCGCCCGTCCCGCCTCGTTCCCCCAGATCGACGTCCGCGAGCACGTGCTCGAAAACGGCGGCGAGGTCACGCCCGACGCCTGCTTCGACTGCCACGACCCGCACTCACCCTACTGATGTGGACAGAGGAAACAACATGAAACACCGCCATTCACATCCCGATCAACAGCCCGACGGCGTCTCCCGCCGCGAGTTCCTCCACCGCTCGAGCGCGGCCCTGGCCGGAGCGGTGGCGATCGTCCTGATCCTCCCCGAGGGTTCGGCCGCCGGCATCTCCGGCGCCGAATACGACTGGGACCGGCACACATGGGTCTACGTGATCGACACCACCAAGTGTATCGGCTGCGGCTCGTGCGTCAGCGCCTGCCGCGCGGAGAACTCGGTCCCCGAGGGAATGTATCGCACCTGGGTCGAACGCTACGAGATCCCGGTCACGGGCGAGGCATTCATCGATTCACCCGATGGAGGCGAGCACGGTTTCGACCCGGTGACCAGCGGAATGAACGTCGGCAAGGGCTTCTTCGTGCCCAAGATGTGCAATCACTGCCGCGCAACGCCATGCACCCAGGTCTGTCCGGTCGGCGCGTCATTCACCACCCGTGACGGTGTGGTCCTGGTCGACGCCGAACACTGCATTGGCTGCGGCTACTGCGTCCAAGCGTGTCCCTTTGGAAGCCGATTCATCAATCCCACAACCCACACCGCCGACAAGTGCACCTGGTGCTACCACCGCATCACCAAGGGCCTGACGACCGCCTGCGTCGAGATCTGCCCCGTCGGCGCCCGACAGCTCGGCAACCGTGACGATCCCGACGATCCGGTAAACGAGATCCTCGCCACCCGCCGTGTCCAGGTCCTGCAGCCCGAGCTGCTCACTCGCCCGCAGTGCTACTACCTCGGCCTCGACATGGAGGTGCGCTGATGTTCCCCGAGCTGACCGGCTTTCTCTTCCCCAACGACGTACACATCCACTGGAGCATGATGATCGTGATGTACCCCTACATCACGGGTTTGGTGGCGGGGGCGTTCATCGTCTCCTCCCTGTACCACGTCTTCGGGGCCGAGGAGCTCAAGCCCCTCGGACGGTTCGCCCTGGCAACCGCCCTGTGCTTCCTCGCGGTCGCCGGGCTGCCGCTGCTCAACCACCTCGGACACCCGGAGAGGGGGATCAACATCATCGTCACGCCGCACTTCACCTCGGCGATGGCGGGGTTCGGAATCCTCTACGCGTCGTACTTCATCATCCTTCTTTTCGAGGTGTGGTTCGTCTTCCGGGTCGACATCATCGAGACGGCTGAGCGCTCCACTGGATTCAAGCGCGGGCTTTTCGCCGCCCTCGCCCTCGGCGTCTACGACACCTCCCCCGAGGCACGCTCTCTCGACCGGAATATCATCCGGATTCTCGCAGCCATCGGCATCCCCATGGCCTGCCTTCTCCACGGCTACGTCGGTTTCCTCTTCGGCGCGGTGAAGGCGAACCCCTGGTGGTCCACGCCCCTGATGCCGGTCATCTTCCTGTTCTCGGCGATGGTCTCCGGAATCGCCCTGCTCGTCATCCTCTACCAGGTCGCGATGAAGCTCAAGGGCGTGCCCATCGACCGGCTGGCCATCGCTGCGCTCGCCCGCTGGCTGTGGTTGTTTCTGATCATGTCACTCACCCTCGAGCTCCTCGAGATCATGATGCTCGCCTATGAGCGCGCCGAGGAGTGGGAGGTGATCGGCCATCTGCTCACCCACCAGCTCTCCTTCTCCTTCATCTCGCTGCAGATGGTGGGCGGCGGGTTGATCCCTCTCATCCTGCTCGGAATCGTAGTCCTCATGGGTCACTACATGGACGACCGGATCCGCAACACCCTGACCATGGTTTCGTCGCTGCTGCTCTTGCTGCAGGTGCTCGCGATGCGCTGGAACGTGGTCATCGGAGGCCAGATGTTCTCCAAGAGCATGAGCGGTTTTCGCGAGACCTACGTCCCCGGGTTCTTCGAGAAGGAGGGGGTCCTGGCCGCCGTGGCGATTCTCTTCATACCCTTCATTCTGCTCGCGATCTTCGAGCGGGTGCTGCCCACGTTTCGGCACCTCGAGCGGGAGGAGGGCTCGGTCTGACGGGTTTCAGTCGTTGTTTTTTCGAGGATTTTCGGTGGATGACTCGAGGGTCCCGTCGAGATAGGCTTGGACGAGGGCCTTCGGATCCTCACCTACCACTCCTTGGACGACCTCGATTCCCTGGAGGTCGAGAGTCTGCCGCACATTCGGCCCGATCCTGCCCGTCAGAACGGCACAGACCCCTCGATCGCCCATCCACGCGGGAGGAGCGCCACGCTCGGGGGCCGGCCACGGCAGCACCTCCCTGGCACCGACAATCCGGGTTTCTTCATTCGCCAGGTAAAGACCAAAGCTCTCGGCACCTCCAAAATGTGGAGAGAACATCCCTTCCGCGAGTGGCACCGCGATTTTCAGCATCTCAAGCCTCCGTTGTCCGATTCTCTCGATTTTCCCGATTTGGGCCGCTCATCACGCCCAAGAGCCAGGTCCCGACCAGCATCAGCCCGAGAACCACCACCACCGCCGGTCCGGTCGGCATGTCCAGGTAGTAGGAGGCCAGCAAACCGAGAACCGAGCCCCCGACGCCGACGACCCATCCGATCACCAGTCGCGGCCCCATCCCCACAGCCAGCAAGATCGCGATACACGCCGGGATGACCAGGTAGGCGAAGACCATCAGCACGCCGCCGATTTCGACCGAGAAGGTGATGATGACGCCGAAGCTCAGGTAGAAGAGAAAGTCCCACCAGCGCACGTTCCAGCCGCGCCGGAACGCCTCCTCGGGATCCCTGGTGATGAGCATGAAGCGGCGGTGGAAGATCCAGTGGAAAAGACCGACCGCCGAGTAGATGATCAGGTCCTTGATCACGGTGGGCCAGGTCACCCACAGCAGGCTCCCGGCGAGCATCTCCTTGATGTGCTCCGCGCCTTCGGGGGCGCGGTCCGCGATCAGGATCGTCGCCGCCGAGGCGACAACGAAGGTGATGCCGATGATCGCCTCCTGCGGCAACTTCTCGTGGCGCGCACGGGTCAGGGCGAAGAGGGCCGCAGCGAGGGTCGCAAAGGCCATGCTGTAAAGGGTGGAGCCCAGCTCCCCCGGGTGGTAGCCGTTGACGAAGCCCACCACCGCACCCAGCCCCGCGAACTGGGCAACCGCCAGGTCGACAAAGAGGACCCGCCGCTCGA
>DAOWFV010000017.1 GCA_030637805.1 Acidobacteriota bacterium
AGAACCGCAGCCATAGAAGCGCTCGAGGATCTCGGGATCGATGAGCCGAAGAATCTCACCCACTTCGCCGACCCCGTCGTCCAGAGGGCAGCAGGCGCTGGTCTTGAGGTCCCGGCTGCTGGAGAGGACACGGCCGTAGTACTGCTGAACCTGTCGGCGGGTTGTGGCGATCGTGGTCACAAAGGGTCCTCCATCACACGGCGTTGACAGAGGTATGACGGGGGGGGAGGACCGGTTACAGGGCACAGGTCTCAGGTCTCAGGTCACAGGGCGCACATCGCAAGTCGCAGCAGAATCGTCGGCTGGGTCCCTGCGATGTCAAGCCCTTTCTGCGCCTTCCGTGAGCTCCGTACTAGCTGAGACCTGGGACCTGGGACCTGTGAGACCTGAGACCTGGAGCCTGAGACCTGTGAGACCTGAGACCTGAAGCCTGAGACCTACTGCAACACCAGCAGCTCGAAGATGTTGGTGGCCGGTGAGTAGGTCGATTCGAGTCGGTCGCGGTAGGGTTCGAGCCTGTCAGCGATGGCTTGCGGAACGCCGTCCTGCCAGGGCACCCGGTCCGGATCGGCATCGACCTCTCGAATCTCGGCCTCGACCTCCTCCCGCCAGTCCGTTCTCTCAGGATCACCGGCGAGGTCCTCGACGTGGTTCGTGAGCATCGCCAACAGGTCGCGGCGCAGCCGCCAGGTCATCCGTTCCGGCTCGAGATCGCCGCCGAAGCTCATCTGCATCGTGCCACCGGATGCCGCGCGCTCGGCCAGGGCATCGTGCAGTTCGGATTCTGCGGGCGGATGGCCGAGCCACGCGTAATAACTCAGCCAGTAGTACCAGGTGTACTCGCCGAGACCCATGCCGTTGTCGAGCAGGGCCTGGTTGCGCGCGCGGCCCAGCTCGAGGGTGCGGGGGGCGATGCGCATGCCGGCGCCGGCGGTACGCAGACCACCCGCCGGCTTCCCATCGCCCTCGGTCGGCGCGATGCCGGCCACCGCCTCGGCCAGCTCCCGGCGTGGAACGCTGAGAAGCTCACGAACGGAGAGGAAGACCTCCAGCCGCTCCTCGGACAGCCCGTGGTCGAGCGGCGGACGGAACTTGCGGACCCTGCCGAAACGCTCCTCGAGCTCCCGCTCGGCCTCGGCCGCGGTCTCGACAGTGGCCACCGCATCCTGCGTCCACCGGTAGCCCATCCAGCCGACCACCCCGACCACAATCATCAAGGCCAGACAACCGAAAGCGCAGCCGGTGAGAACCTTGGAGGAGGTGCTGCTCACAGCGCCTCCGCTCGGTTTGTTTGCTGGAACTCGCTTTCGGCCAGAATCGTAAAGACCACCGCTGCGATCCCGACGGGGAAGAAGCCGAAGACCGCAGCGATCGAACCGGCCACCGCAAGTCCCCAGCGCCGGCGGTTGAAGGCCGCGATACCGCCCGCGATCGCCAGAACGCCGGAGACGAAGCAGAGCAGCGCCAGCGGCAGAAAGAGAGCCATGGGCAAGATCGCCAGCCGGCGCACCTCTGGATCCGGGAGGGTCCCGAGGATGCCGCTGCCGACAAGAGCGAGCACGAGCAGCGGGATGCCGCCGACAAGCCCCGAGATCCCCGCGATGATGTCGAGAACTCCGGCCACGGTCGCTTTGGATGTCTGAGCCATTGGTTTTCCCTCCTCCCGACCCGGAGTGTCCGGTCTTCAGTTCAGAGTACGCTCATCGGCAGGAGAATGTTCCCGTTCCCGTCTCCGTGCCCGTGCCCGACGGAAAGTAGCGCACCTCCGAATTCTACGCGCATTTCCTGTCAGCATTCTTCCCAAGAGGATGCCAGACACCTCCGGTCGACCTGGGGTCCAGGACTGCGGTATTGCGCCACCGGTAGGGAACGCGACCTTCTGTCGTCGCGCTTTCCGAGAGAGCCCCCCTTGACAATGATTGGGACTCAACGAGAAAGACTCGCCGCAGCGCCCTAACTCCCAACATTGTCAAGGACGGCACGTCCGGTCAGCGCGCGTTCAAAGGCTCCGGGTTTGCGCTGCTGGGATTTGACGCGACCTGTTGTCGTCGCGCTCCAAACCTCTGTCATCCTGAGCGGAGCGCCCCGGGCGCGAAGTCGAAGCATCCCCTGAAGCAGGAGAGAGGTTTTTTGTCAGCACTCTCTTACTTCGGGGGATCCTTCGACTCGCTTCGCTCGCTCAGGATGACAGTTCTGCGGTCGCGCCCAAGCGCGGGCAGTTCGCTCCGAGTCACCCGATCGCTTCCCCGCGCCGATAATTCCTAATTCCTCATTCCTAATTCCTAATTCCTAACTCCGAACTCCGCTTCCTGGTTCGCGTATGGTAGATCGCCATGGTGAACGAGAAGCCCACGTCCATTCCGAGCGGGGAGCCCGCGTCCGAGAGCGGCGCCTGGTCGACGATCAAGCTCGCGCTGACCGGCAAGGAGCTCGACTTCACGACCGGCCCGATCGGCCGGGCTGTCGTCCTACTCGCCATCCCGATGGTGCTGGAGATGGTGATGGAGTCGGTCTTCGCGCTCACTGACGCCTTCTTCGTCTCCCGGCTCGGTACCAACGCGCTGGCAACCGTGGGCCTTACCGAAGCAATGATCACCATCCTCTTCGCGGTCGCTATCGGATCCGCGATGGCTACCACGGCGATGGTTGCGCGACGCATCGGGGAAGGTGACAAGGCTGGCGCCAGAATCGCGGCCGCGCAGTCCGTCCTTCTCGGCCTCGTGCTGACCGTGGTGGTGGCTTTGCCGGGAGCGGTGTTTGCCCGGGACCTGCTCCGCCTCATGGGCGGTACGCCCGAGCTGATTGCTTCGGGTCACGGATACACCAGAGTGCTCTTCGGCGGCTCGGCCACTATTATGCTCATCTTCCTGCTCAACGCGGTCTTTCGCGGCGCGGGCGACGCGGCGATCGCCATGCGGGTGCTGTGGATCGCGAACGCGATCAACATCGTCCTCGACCCCTGTCTGATCTTCGGCCTAGGACCGTTCCCCGAGCTCGGTGTTATGGGAGCTGCGGTCGCCACCACCATTGGGCGCGGCGCCGGCGTCGTCATCCAGTTTTGGGTCCTCTTCCGCGGTGGCAGTCGGATCCACGTCCGATTACCGGACTTCGCGCCGCGCCCGCGTATCATCCTGCGCCTCTTCCGGCTTTCTGTCGGCGGCATCCTGCAGTTTCTCATCGGTACCTCGAGCTGGGTGGTGATGGTGTGGATCATCGGAGGCTTCGGCAGTGCCGCGGTGGCCGGATACACGCTCGCCATCCGCCTCATCGTCTTCGCCATCCTGCCCTCCTGGGGGATGGCCAACGCCGCCGCCACCCTGGTGGGTCAAAATCTCGGAGCCGGCTCCCCGGAGCGCGCCGAGGCCTCCGTGTGGCGCACAGGCACCTACAACATGTTGTTCCTGGTCGGCGCGGCGGTCGTCTTCATCATCTTCGCCAACCCCCTGATCCGTCTCTTCACCGAGGAACCGGACGTGGTGCGCTACGGCGTTTCCTGCCTGCGCTGGGTTTCCTACGGCTACGGCTTCTATGCCTGGGGGATGGTCATGGTGCAGGCATTCAACGGCGCCGGCGACACCTACACCCCGACCATCATCAACTTCTTCTGCTACTGGCTCTTCCAGCTTCCGCTCGCTTATCTGCTCGCCCACCACACGGGGCTCGGAGCCACCGGTGTTTTCCTCGCTATCACCGCCGCCGAGTCCATGATCGCGGTGGTCGGCATCCTCGTCTTCCGCCGCGGCCGCTGGAAACGACGGACGGTGTGAGAAAGCTCCGGGTCGCCGGCTTTACCGGAGTTCGACCGTCCCCATCCTGACGCGGTAGAATCGCGTGCATGCCACCACCCGGACCGACGCATCCTGCCGGGGAGTCTCCCCCACCCAGACTCACCCCGGCCGACCTTCTGCTCTTTGCCGAAGCGCTGCGCCTCACGCGCAGGGCACAGAGGGTCCGGGGCGAGCCGCTCGAGGAGGTGGTCCGCCTCGTGGCCGGCGGCGGCCTGGTTGCTCATACCGACCTCCCGCAGCGTGCAGCCCTGGCCGCCAACAGGGCCGGCGCCCGCGGGGCGCGCTGGTTCGGGTGGTTGAACACCTGCCTGACCAAGTCGCTGACCGCCGGCGGGCTGCTCGCCACGCGGCGGCAAGTGGTGCTCCACGTCGGCTTCCGGCCGGGCTCCGAGGCATCGATGGTGGACGGCCACGCCTGGCTCGGCGTCGACGGCAAGGAGATCCAGCTCAGCGCGCCCCCGGACCTCGGTGAAAAGCCCTACACCGGGATCCTCGAGATCCCATTCGACCCGCAAGGAGGCCGGACGTGAACGCAATCGAACGGCTCTCACAATTGATGCGATCCGACAAGGTGACTCAGACCAAGCTCGCCGACGAGACCGGGGTCATCCTCCACCTGGACACCCTGCAGGTGCTGACGCTGAACGAGACCGGAATGTTCCTGGTGGAACGGATTGGGGAGGGGCTGAGCACCGCGGACCAGCTGATCGCCGCCCTCACCGATGATTTCGAGGTCGACGAGGCCACCGCCCGCGCCGACGTTGACGCCTTTGTCGACGAGCTCGACGCGATGCTGACGCCGTAGGCAGTCAGCTCTCAGCCGTCAGCTCTCAGCTCACAGCCCCATAGCCCATAGCCGAGCCTCCTGCAAAATTCAACATTGAATTTCGGAGCGGCACCGGGCCGGCATCGGCGATGTGCGGGCGGGACGCCCGTACCACAATCCTAGCGTGACGGTTTTTTGTGGTGCGGGCGTCTCGCCCGCACGTTTTGATCCTGTTTCGTCCGACGGAGGGCGAATTTGATAGTGAATTTTTCAGGAGGCTCAGCCCATAGCCAGCTCATCACTCGACATCGCACGGTCAGATTTTCTTGGCGGGACACCC
>DAOWFV010000198.1 GCA_030637805.1 Acidobacteriota bacterium
AAGTTCGCTTCCGCCTACTACGGACCGTTCCGAGAGGCCGCTCAATCCGCCCCGGCCGAGGGTGACCGGCGCTCCTATCAGATGGATGCCCGCAACCGCCGCGAGGCCCTCACCGAGGCCGAGCTCGATGTCGACGAGGGGGCCGACATCCTGATGGTGAAGCCGGCGCTGGCTTACCTCGACGTGGTCAGCGACCTGCGCCAGGCTTTCCCCCACCCGCTCGCGGTCTACAACGTCTCCGGCGAGTACTCGATGGTCAAGGCTGCCGCCGCGCGCGGCTGGATCGACGAACGGTTGATCGTGCTCGAAAACTGGCACGCTTTCCGGCGCGCCGGTGCCGACATCATCATCACCTACCACGGGCGGCAGGCGCTGGCCGAGGGGTGGCTGTGAGCCGTTACGAACGATCTCAAGAGCTTTACCGCCGCGCGTGCGAGCTCATGCCAGCCGGCGTCAACTCCCCGGTTCGCGCTTTCCGCAGCGTTGGGGGCGAACCCATCTTCATCGAGCGCGGGTTGGGCTGCGAGATCACCGACGCCGACGGCAACCGTTTCGTGGACTACGTGGGCTCGTGGGGACCCTTGATCCTCGGTCACGCCCGTATCGAGGTCGTGGAAGAGGTCGCGTGGACCGCCGCCGCCGGTCTGTCCTTCGGCGCCCCCTGCAGTCAGGAAGTGGAGCTGGCTGAGCTCGTGACCGGCGCCGTGCCCCATCTGGAGATGGTGCGCTTCGTCTCCTCCGGCACCGAGGCGGTGATGTCAGCGGTGCGCCTCGCCCGCGGCGCCACCGGGCGCGACGCGGTCATCAAGTTCTCGGGCTGCTACCACGGCCACGCCGACCACCTCCTGGTTTCTGCAGGGTCGGGCCTCGCCACCTTCGGCACGCCCTCCTCGGCCGGGGTTCCCTCGAGCTTTGCCGGCCACACGATCGTTCTGCCGCTGGACGATGAGGAGGCCTTTCTCGGGCTCATGGAGGATCGTGGCCAGGAGATCGCAGCGGTGATTATCGAAGGGGTCCCCGCCAACTCCGGCCTCCTCGTTCAACGCCCCGACTTCATGCGCCTCCTGCGTTCCGAGTGCACGCGCTACGGAGCGCTGCTGATCCTCGACGAGGTGATCACCGGCTTCCGCCTGGGCACCAACGGCGCCGCAGGCTACTACGGGATCGAGCCCGATCTCGCAACCTATGGGAAGGTGATCGGCGGCGGCATGCCGGTCGGCGCCTACGGTGGAAGCCGCGAATTGATGGAACAGCTGGCTCCCCTCGGCCCGGTCTACCAGGCCGGCACTTTGTCGGGAAACCCGGTTGCCATGGCTGCCGGCGCCGCCACCCTGCGCATTCTCCTGGCCGACGGCGGCGCCGCATACAGCGAGCTCGATCGCCTCGGCGCCACCCTCGAGAAGGGCATTGCCGGCGTCTTTGCCAAGCACGACGTGCCCTGGTCGGTCGTCCGCATCGGCTCGATCCTGTGGTTGGCCCTCCAGGAGGGCGAGGCGCCGCGACGCTTCGAGTCTATCCGGCCGGAGGCGGCGGAGGTCTACGCGGGCCTTCACCGCGCGCTGCTCGAGCGCGGAATCTACCTGGCTCCATCGGTGTACGAGGTGATCTTCGTGTCCCTGGCGCACGATGCCGAGACCATAGAGGAAACGGTGAAGGCGTTTGATGAGGCGGTAGAGGAGATCGCATGAAGGAATTAGGAATGAGGAATTAGGAATGAGGAATTTCCAGCAGCCCCTCAAGCGCGGGAGGTTCGATCTTTGAATTTAGGGTTTTCCTACACCAGTCCGTCGGCAGAAACGGCCGCCCCAAGATGGCAGTTCAACGAATCTCCGTTGTCGGGCGCGCGTCTCGCGCCCCAGAATAGAGAGCGACAAATCCGCAATCCGAATTCCGGCACTGGCCGAAGGGACCTGGACGTGGCCGCGACGAACTCAAAACTCAAAACTCAAAACTCAAAACTTCCGCCCTCCCACCTCACTTTCGGCAGCGCGCTGCGACCCCAATTCCGAATTCCGAATTCCGAATTCCGAATTACACAGTGCTTCCAATGAACCGCTTCTTGAAGGCCTGTCGGCGGGAGGCCGTGGACCGTCCTCCTGTGTGGGTCATGCGTCAGGCTGGACGCTATCTTCCCGAGTACCGCGAGGTCCGGCGGAAGGCTGGGGACTTTCTCGCCATGTGTCGCGACCCGGAGGTCGCGGCCGAGGTGACCCTGCAGCCGGTGCGCCGTTTCGGGCTCGACGCCGCCATCGTCTTCTCGGACATCCTCACACCGTTGGTGCCAATGGGCGCCGAGCTGAGCTTTGGGCCTGCTCCACATATCTCCAATCCCGTGCGCACCCCGGATGATCTCGAACGGCTGCGCCTGCCCCAACCGTGGAGCGGAACCGAGTTCCTCTCCGAAACTCTCGCCAGGGTGCGTGCGGAACTCGACCCGGAAACCGCCCTCATCGGTTTCTGCGGCGCGCCATGGACGCTGGCCAGCTATCTGGTCGAGGGGGCCACCTCTCGCTCATTCACGAAGGTCAAGCACTTCGCCCACCATTACCCAAATGATTTCGATCGACTGCTCGAGATGCTCGCCGATGCCATGGCGGCCTACCTGCGGACGGAGGTCGAGCACGGCGCCCAGGCCGTGCAGGTCTTCGACTCCTGGGTCGGCACCCTCGGGGCCGAGGATGCACGACGTTGGGCCCTGCGTCCGGCTCGTCGGCTGCTCCAATCGATCGCCGACCTCGGTGTACCGCGAATCTACTTCGCCAACGGCGGCACACACCTGCTCGGGGACCTGGGAGAAATGCCGTGCGAGGTGATCGGCCTGGACTGGCGGGCCGATCTCGCCACGGCAGCCCGATCGTTACCCCAGCACGCGATTCAGGGCAACCTCGACCCGGGTGTCTTGATGGGTCCGGATGAGGAGATCCGTCGGCGAACCCTTGCGATGCTCGATCAAGCGCCGAACCCGGGGTACATCGCGAACCTCGGCCACGGGATCACCCCCGACGTGCCTGTTCACGCGATGAAGACCTTTGTCAGCACAGTTCAGGGCTATCGATATGAATAGGGAATTCGGAATTCGGAATTCGGAATTCGGAATTGAGAACCCGCTGACGGGAGCGGATGTGGCAAAAGCCGGGGATCGCCGGCGGGCGGCCACTCGCTCGTGGCGGCGGGTCGCGGCGCCCGCATGGGTGCCGGAAAATCGGAATCCGGTTTTTTTCCCCAACCCCCTTGTGTATATCCCGAGAACGCGATGGATTTTTTCGTGATCGAGTCTTGGGATTCGCTGTGTGATCGCTCCATCCGAAGCCAAGCGTCACCTATCACAGGGACGCGGGCGGGAATTCCGAATTCCGAATTCCGAATTCCGAATTCAAACCGGCGGGGATCCTCATGACTCTCGACCTCACCGGACTGACTCCCGAGCTCCTGGAGAAATACGACAGGCCTGGGCCGCGGTATACGTCCTATCCTACTGCGCCGCATTTCCACACCGAGTTCGACAAGGAAGCCTACGGCGCGCGCCTGCAGAAGGCTGCCACCCGCGCGGACGAGCCGCTCTCGATGTACGTCCATCTACCCTTCTGCGAGGCACGATGTACATTCTGCGGCTGCAACGTAGTCATCTCACCCCGCCGCGGCCCCGAGGAACCCTATCTCGCGGCGTTGGAGGCGGAGCTGGACCTTTTAAAGACCGCGCTCGCGCCGCGCAGACGCCTCAAACAGCTCCACTGGGGAGGAGGAACGCCTACATATCTCTCCCCCGCGCAGTGCGAGCAGCTCTTTCATGCGATCACATCTCGCTTCCCACTCGCTGATGACGCCGAGGTCGCCCTCGAGATCGACCCCTGCGTCACCACGATGGAGCACCTCGCCACCCTCCGCCGGCTGGGCTTCAACCGCCTCTCCATGGGGCTCCAGGACCTCGATCCCGACGTGCAGCGGGCGGTGCAGCGCGTGCAGTCCCTCGAGCTCACCCGTGAGCACGTCGAAGAGGCCCGGCGGCTGGGCTTCGACTCGGTCAACATCGACCTCATCTACGGGCTGCCGCTGCAGACCGAGGACGGTTTTCGGGACACGGTTCGCACAGTGATCCGGGAGCTTGCGCCGGACCGCGTGGCCTGTTTCTCCTACGCCCACGTGCCCTGGATCAAACCCCACCAGCGGCGGCTCGACGGCGCCACGATGGCGACCGGATGGGAGAAGTTCCGGCTCTTCGTCGGCGCGGCCCAGGAGTTCGTCGACGCCGGCTACCGGTCCGTTGGCTTCGACCACTTCGCCCGCCCGGACGACGAGCTAGCCCGCGCGCTCGACGAAGACCGTGTGCACCGCAACTTCATGGGCTACACCGTGATGCCGGCCTCCGACCAGGTTGGAGTCGGAGTGAGCTCGATCGGGGACGTGGCCGGTGCCTACGCCGCGAACGAGAAGAGGCTGGCCGCCTATCAGCGAAAGGTGGCGGCTGGAAGCCTCCCAGTCGAGAGGGGCATTCTCCGCAGCTCGGAGGACGAGCTCCGGAGGGCGATTATCCACCGCATCATCTGCACCCTCAAGCTCGACAACGCCTGGGTGGAACAGGAGTTTGGTATCGACCCGCGGGTCCATTTTGACAATGCGTTCGAGGCACTGGAGCCGATGGCCGCGGACGGGCTCGTAGAGATTGACGACAGCGGCCTCCAGGTCACTCCACCCGGACGGTTCTTTCTCCGCAATCTCTGTATGCCTTTCGACGCCTACCTGAAGCAACCCACCGACGGCCCGGTCTACTCGCGGACTGTCTAGCCCACATACCTCACCGGATTTCGTCGCGAAGGCGATAAAACGGCCCCCGGGGGTCAGGATTCAGGCTTCAGGTCGCAGGGCGCAGGTCGCAGGTCGCAGGTCGCAGGTCGCGGGTCGCACCGAGATTTTCGATAGGAACCCTGCGATGTCACGCTCTTTCTGAGCCTTTTCTTGTGAACCCTGAGACCTGAGACCTGAAGCCTGAGACCCGAACCGTGTGACCTGGAGCCTGAGACCTGCAACCTGGTACCTGCGACCTGGTGTGATATCCAGGCGCCCTCACCACCTGGCCAGGTCCCCCGCGCCTGGTGGCGGGGCGGTGCAGTCAGGAATCAACTGGTAAAGAAAGACTCCACGATCGCTCCAAATCGGCGCCAGGCACTCGCGGGAGAATCTATCGAGACGGCGAAAAGTAACCGGATCAGCCGGCTCGAAGTAACGCCGTCGCTCCTGCATTCGCGCGGTCCTGTCGGCCTCCCAGCGGTTGGCCAGAACATGGGTGAAACCTTCAGCCGTGAGCCGTTCCGCCATATCGCGCGGATCATCCGACACGCGGGCGAGCTCCTCCAGACGTGGTTCTCCGAAAGGGTGCTCGAGCTCCAGGGAGCGTTCGAATCCCAGAGCCCGGGCCTCTGCCACCAGGAGCAGCTTCGCGTCGGGGGGAAGCGCGGCCACCGGTTCGAAGGCCGGCGACGAGCTGACCCAGTGGGCGAGAATGGGCTCCAGCCGCACCACGCCAAGCGTGCACCCTAGACGCTCCATGCCAACCTGCGAGGCGCTGACCGCGAGATTCCAGGTGAAGACCAGGCCCATAAGAGCTACCAGGCCGAATCGGACCCGCCTCGAGGTCGCCTCGAGGGTGGCCGCCAACGAGGCCGCCAGAACCGCTGTCGCCGGAACCAAGGCGCCCAGTAGGTAGCGGTCGACGTGCAGGCTCGCCAGCCAGAACGCGACACCCGCCAGGGCCCCAGCTGCAAGGGCCGGAACCGCCCGACCCGGTAGACGGCGCCAGCTGATGACCGCGACCGCGATTAGGGGAAGGTAGGCCAGGCCGATCGAAGGAAAGCCGTCGAGCTGAGGCTGGAAGGTCCCGAGGTCGAGACCGGCGATCAGGTGTTGGAACGACAGGTCGAAGCCCGACAGCCAGGCAGCGAACTGCTCCGCAGACTCGAAAGGTAGCCGGAGAATCTCCCTGAACGGTCGATTGAGGAACGGGAAGAGCGGATTCCCGGTGGCAACGAGGTTGCGGATGGCCCACGGTGCGAAGGCTGCAACCGCGGCCGCCGTCGCCGCCGCCGACCCGCGCAATAGCCGGGCGAAGGAACGGACACCGTGCCACGGACGGTGCAACACCACCGATCCCACAGCGGCCGGGATCGCCACCGTCCCGATGGCGGTGTACTTCGTGCCGACCGCGAGACCAACACACACACCGGCGAAGACCCACCAACGACCGGGTCGACCTCCGTCGTCGGCCGTGCGGAGCAAGCTGAGCCAGGCGCCGGCGGCAAACATCGCAACGACAAGATCCGACCCGGCGGTGGTGGCCAGATGCAGCACAGTCGGCGTCGTGACGACGATCCACACCGCCCAGGTGGCAGCCGTACCCGAGCCGGCTCTCCGCGCAAGGGCTGCCACCGCAAGCACGGTCACGACGCCACTCCACCAGTGCACGACCTGCGCCGACCACGGCCCAAGGGTCTTCAAGCCAAAGGCGAAGAGCAGGCTCGAGTTGACCGGCATATAGGAATACCAGTTGCGTGGCAGCGGATGGATGGACCCTTCCTGTAGCCAGACCCAGGGGAAGCCGAGGTGTTGGTGCCACTGGTCATAAAAGGGCGAAATCGTCGCAGCCACGAGCAGCGCGACGCCGGCAATACCTACAAGCGGTAGAATCTGCGCCTCTACCCGCGGGCGATCCATCGGGGTCCTGCTGAGGCTCACGCCTCCAGCAATCGCCCACAGAAGAACCAGGATCATCAGTGGCCACGGGAGAAACAACCCCAACGCCGACAAACCGGCGGCGCAGGCCGTGAGCACGCCAGCCCCTGCGATCGACGCCAGCACGTCGTTCTCCCAATTGCGCTCCGCCCCGGCCGTGAGCCACCGCACGACCGGACGCCCCGCCCCGAGAGCGGCAAGGGCCCACACGGCCGCCCAGCCCACCGTCAAGACAGCGACTCCGACCGTTCGGAAGCCGCCCGTGGCCTCGGCGCGAGCGAGCACCAACGCCAGCCCGATCACGAGCGCGACGACCGAAAGGCCGGCCCACCGCCTCAAGGCGGGATTTTTCCCCACCGCACTGTTAGCATGCGCGCGTGGCTTCTTCAGTGGTTGATCAGCGGCCATCATTCTCAGGTTACTACGAGCGCCCGCTGAACAGGGTGCTCTTCCGGTGGATCGATCACCGCAAGGTGAGCGTGATCCAGCGCGAGCTCGCCTCCCTGCCGTGCGGCGCCATCGTGATCGACGTGGGGTGCGGTTCGGGTGCGATTCTGGAGCGACTCGCTCTGCCGGGGAACATGAAGGTCGCGGGCGATCATGATCTCGGCCTTCTCCGAGTGGCGCAGGCTCGCGGTCTTTTTCCGGTGCGGTTCGACTTCGACGCCCCATTGCCGTTCTCGGACGGCTCCGTCGACGCCGCCCTGATGATCGACACTATCGAGCATACCGCCGAGCCACGGCACGCCCTTTCGGAGCTTCACCGGGTGCTTCGGCCCGGAGGCGTGGCCATCGTTTTCACGCCACCCTATGACTCGGTGCGGTGGATCCTCGCCGAGCGCTTTCACTCCCTGATCACGCAAAGGCCGGCGGATCACATCTCGCCGTTCACCCGCGAGTCCTTCATCTGGGCCCTGAGCCGCTCCTTCGGAGATTTCCGCACCGGCCGCGTCAATGCGAATCTCTCGATGTGGGCGGTTGCCCGGAAGGCTGCGAAGGACTGACAACGTGTGTCAGCACGCACAGTACGAACCGCGGCCACTGGCGCCAGATCTTGATGTGGCTCTCACCGTAGCGGCGCGGGTACTCGTGGGTCGGGATATTCACCACGCGGTA
>DAOWFV010000233.1 GCA_030637805.1 Acidobacteriota bacterium
ATCATGCGCCTTGGCCGGCGCCGCGGGGACGGCGCCGAGATGGCGATCATCGAGTTTGTCGATTACGAGCTGTCGGAGCATGAGGACGGCGGCGGCCCGGCCAAGAGCAAAAGCTCGCTGAGCGATCGCGCCAAGGGCATGTTCGGGGGCGGAGCCAAGGGCGAGGCCGACGAGACGGAAACGGTCGAGGCCGAGACCGCCGAGGCGGAAGCGGCTGCTGCTGATGTTGCGCCCGCTGACGAGCCGGAGCCCATCGAGGCGGCGCCTGCTGACGAACTAGAGACCACAGAAGTCGCGCCCGCCGGTGAGCCGACCGAGGAGCCGGAGGCGGTCGAAGTTGCGCCCGTCGAGGAGCCGACCGAGGAGCCCGCCGAGGCAGCGCCATCCGAGGAGCCCGCCGAGGAACCCGAACCCATCGAGGCCACCCCCGCCGAGGCGGAAGAAGCCGCCGAGATCGCTTCGGGCGAGGCTTCGGAGGCAACAGAAGTCGACACCTCCGATGAGGCTGACGAGGAGAAGAAGGACTCCTGAGAGCTCCCGAATTTTTGATCTAAAACGCCGCAGCCCGCTGCGGCGTTTTTTATTGCGGTCTCTCGGTGTAGACCAGGCCCACCTGGCGCCTACCCGCCTCGGGCGCCCGGACGGTCAGCGTCACCCAGCCGCCGGGGCCCATGAAGGCCTGGCTGAAGAAATCGGGCTGGTCCAGGACCGGCCCTTCCGTCCAGCCTCTCTCCGCGTAGTAGCGCGTGTAGTATGCGACGACCTCGTCGGGGGTCGCATTGACGGTCTGCATGAGCAAGGTGGGGTTCTGCTCGAGGCCTGCGATGTCGACCTCGGCGCCCGGGTAGGCGACGAAGTACTCGGAGGTAAAGTCCGCCGTCTGGGCCCGCTCCTCCTGTGCGGGGATCCCCGCGGGTTCCTCGGCGGTCCGCCGGCAGCCGGTGGGGATGAGCGCGAGGCAGCAGAGAGTCGCTGCAAGAAAACTGATGCGCGGGATGGTCATGCCTCTTCTCCTTGACTGACAATTGTAACGGACTAGAACGAGAGTGTTTCCCCGAGGTCCGGAATCGACGGTTCCCAGCCGAGCTCCTCCTTGAGGCGTTCGGCGAGCGCCTTTTGAGCCTCATGCTCGCCGTGCACGAGCACCACGCGTTCGGGCTCGCGCTCCCGTCGACCGAGCCACACCATCAGCTCACCGGCGTCGGCGTGGGCGGAGAGCCCGGAAATCCTCGAGACGTGCGCCTTCACGGGGATCCACTGGCCGTGGATCTTGATCCGCTCCTCGCCCTCCACGAGTCGCCGGCCTTTGGTGCCTTGAGCCTGGTAGCCCACGAAGATCACCGTGTTGCGTTTATCGGGAAGCCGCAGCTTGAGATGGTGGAGGATGCGTCCGCCGGTGGCCATTCCGGAGGCCGAGATGATGATCGCCGGACCGCCCATCGAGTTGAGCTTGCGAGAATCCCGGGAGGTGGGGGTGGTCTGCAGGTTGGGCGGGAAGATCGGGTTCACCTGTTCGCAGAAGAACTGCCGCATCTCGGCGTCGTGCTCCGCGATGAAGCGGGTGTACAAAGCGGTGGCCTCGATGGCCATGGGGCTGTCGAGAAAGACCGGGATCTGCGGGAGATCGCCGTCGACCATGAGCTCGTGGAGCATATACAGGATCTCCTGAGTGCGGTCGATGGCGAAGGCGGGGATCAGGATCACGCCGCCGCGGGCCAGACCGGCCCTGATCTCTTCGGCAAGCACGAAGCTCGGGTCGGCATCTCCGTGGAAGCGGTCACCGTAGGTGGATTCCATGAACAGCACGTCGGAGCCCGGGTAGGGCTCGGGCTCGCGCAGAATGGGCACGCCGTAGCGGCCCACATCACCCGAGAAGTAGAACCTCTTACGCTTCCCGCCTGAGACCTTGGTCTCCAGCTCAACCGCGGCCGCGCCGAGAATGTGCCCCTGGCGGCGGAAGCGGAAGCGAATGCCGGGGTGGAGCTCCCGCCACTCGTCGAAGGGCACGGTCTCGAGCAGCCGCAGCGCCTCGCGTGCGTCCGCCATGCGGTAGAGGGGCAGGGCGGGTTTGTGCTTGGAGTAGCCCTCTTTGTTCGCGTAGCGGGCCTCCTCCTCGTTGATGTGGGCGGAGTCGGGCAGGAGGACGCCAAGCAGGGACCTGGTGGGTGGTGTGCAGTAGACCGGGCCTGAAAAGCCCTGGCGGCACAGCCTGGGCAGATAGCCCGAGTGGTCGATGTGTGCGTGGGTGAGCACCACCGCGTCGACGGCGTGGGCCGGGTGGGGCAGGGACTTCCAGTTGAGACGCCGGTACTCGGCCGGTCCCTGGAAGAGACCGCAGTCGACCAAGGCGTGGAAGTGTTTCCACGCGAGCAGGTACTTCGACCCGGTGACGCAGCGTCCGGCTCCAAGAACAGTGATATCCACGGAATACCTCCGGCCGTGATCCTACCCCGGACTCCGTCAGGAGGCCAAACTCCGTCTCCAACCCGAGCCTTTCCTCGGAAAACCGACGCGCGCTTCGCTCGCTCGGTTTTCCGAGAGATGAGAATGGTTCTACTAATTTTTCAGCTCGCGCCGGAACGGCGCGAGCTGAAAAATTGGGTGGACGGGAGGCAATAACGCCCGTAGAATGATCAGGGTTTTCTTCCGAGGAGGTCGATCATGGCAGAGAAGAAAAAGAGCGTCGACAAGGCCATCGAAGAGGTGGTGGAGGAGGCTGAGAGCGGGCTGGACGGGGTCAAGGACTCGTTGGCGAAGGCTCAGCAGGCCATGGAGAGCGCGAAGACCACGATGCAGGGGGCCTACGGCAAGGCCAGGGACACGGTGCAGGTTGCGGCGGAGCGAGCCCAGGTCTACCTCGAGGACGCCAAGAAGTACCTCGCCGAAGCGCGCGAGAAGTCGGCCTCGCTCGCGGTCAAGACGCGCGAGCAGGCAGAGGTTCTCTACGCCAAGTCCAAGGAGCAGTACGAGGAGCTTTCGGAGAAGGCGAAGGACCTCTACGGCAAAGCCAAAGACCGCGTCGCCGAGATGGACTTCAAGGAGAAGGGCGACCAGGTGGTGGAGTACGTCCGGATAAACCCTGGCAAGGCGATCCTCATTGCGCTTGCCGTGGGTTTCGTCGTTGGATATGCCGCGCGGCCGCGTGACTGAGTCTCTGGGGGGTTGAGCAGATGGAAGAGCCGAAAGCCGACGCACCGGATCTCGATGCCGCTGACGAAAATCTGACCTACGATCAGACTGGTGGCCGCCGCATCGACGCCGACACGATCCTCGACTCCCTCGTCCCGCAGTCGATCGACTGGCGGGAGACCGTGGGGCGCCACCCCATTCTGTCCGTGGCCTCGGTGGGACTGGTGGGCTATCTGGTGGGCCGCACCAAGGGGGCCTCCATCATGGCGGGCATCACCGCCGCCCTGTCGGCCGGCATCATGCGCCAGCTGTCCGATGTATTCCAGGGAGAGTTCTTCGATTTCTGACGGGTGAGGATGCATGACGCCCGCCTCCGAGAACGAGAGCTGATGACCCGTCCGGCCGGATTCCGACCGTTCCTCGCGCCCATGACCCTCGGCCGGAGCTTTTTGCTCTGGTTGCTCGGGGTCCTGGTCGTCACCATGGTGGTGGTCAGCGCCCTGGTGCTGTGGCACGAGCAGCGGGTCCTCGAGGGGGAGCTGCGTTCCCGCGCCGAGCTTCTCGCCCACGTCCTCGCTCTCGCCGCGACCGAGGGCGGATCCCCCGAGTACCTGGCCATCTTTTCGATGACCGACGTGCGGGCGGGGGAGGTCCGCGATGAGGGTGGGCGGATTCTATGGCGGTTCGGGCCGTCGACTGAGGAGGCCGGGGCCCTCGACGCCACCGCGCTGCGGATCGAGGAACGGGTGCAGGTGGGCCGTGGACCGTGGGGTCAAGGCGACACCGTGGAGGTGGTTCTGCTGGTGTCGCGGGCAAGGGTGCGCCGGAACCTCGCGGTGGCCGCGATTCGCCTGCTCGCAGGCCTCGGCATCGCCCTCACCCTGGCCCTCGTCGTGGGTCTGATGCTCGTCGGTCGGGTGGTCCGCCCGCTGCGCGAGCTCGCTTCATGGGTGAGGTCCTTCGACCCGGAGAGGGCGGCGGAGCTGCCCCTGGAGGGGGGTAGCGCCGCCGAGGTCCACGAGCTCGCCGGCGCCTTCCGCGACATGGCGCAGCGGTTGGCCGAGCAGAGGCGCTCGCTGGTGGCAAGCGAGCGTCAGTTCCGAGAGCTCTTCGCCGCCTCGCCGACACCTCTCCTGCGCCTCGACCGGGACCTCTCGCTTCGCGACGCCAACCCGGCTGCGGAACCTTTCATCGGGGGAGACCGCGGCCGGTCGGTGGGCCGCTCGTTGGAGGGGTTCCTCGATGATGCGGCCGTGGACCGGCTTGCCGCAGCCCTGGACGGGGTCCACGAGGGAGCGGAGGCCGTGATCGAAGGCCACTGGCGCCTCACCCGCGGCGAGCTCGCCGAGGTGGAGCTGCGGGTGGGTGCGGCAGGGGGTGGAGAAGCGCCGGGCTATCTGGCGGCGATCCACGATCTCACCGACCGGGTGCGACGCATGGGCGAGCAATGGCGCCGCACCTTCGACGCCATGGTGGACGGGGTGGCCCTCGTCGACGGCACGGGCCGCCTCACGCTCACCAACCAGGCCCTCGAGCCCCACCGGGGGGCGGTGGAGGCGGACCTCGTCCCACGTTTGCGCGGGGAGGCCCCGCGGCAGTGGCGCCGATCGAACGCGGGCCGTTTCCTCGACTGCTCGTTGAGTGCCCCCGAAGGGCTGGAGCACGCCATCCTCGTGGTGCGGGATGTGACCGAAGCGGCGCACGCCGAGGAGCGTCTTCGCGACGTGGAAAAGATGCAGGCCGTGGGCACCCTGGCCAGTGGAGTGGCCCACGACTTCAATAACCTGCTGGCGGGGATCCTGCTGCACGCGCGACTCCTCCAGCGGCAGCCGGAGACCGTCGGCGAGGCGGCGGCGGCGATTCGTGATCTGGCCGAGCAGGGGTCCGAGGTGGTACGGGAGCTGCTGCTTTTCGCACGGAGGGAGAGCGAGCCTCCGGGCACCCTGGATCTCGTGGAGCTGGTCCGACGGCAGGAGAACGTCCTGCGGCACCTTTTGACCGACGGGGTGGAGCTGCTCTTCGAGCTGGAAGGGGAGCCGGTGCCGGTCGTGGGCGATGCGGTGGCCTTGCGCCGGCTGGTGCTCAACCTTGTCCTCAACGCCCGCGACGCCGTGGCCGGGCGCGGCGGCCGCATCACGGTGAGAGTGGAGCACACCGCC
Organism: Acidobacteriota bacterium; assembly: GCA_030637805.1. Lineage (GTDB taxonomy): Bacteria > Acidobacteriota > Thermoanaerobaculia > Thermoanaerobaculales > Sulfomarinibacteraceae > Sulfomarinibacter. Next base: position 5,289 of record DAOWFV010000233.1, read on the forward strand.
GGACGCGCCGTGCTCGAGGTGGCGGACGACGGTCCCGGAATCCCCGCAGAGGTGCGCGAGCACCTCTTCGAGCCGTTCTTCACGCTGCGCCGCCAGGGGCGGGGCTCGGGTCTCGGCCTGGCCGTCGTTTACGGCATCGTCTCCGCGCACGGCGGCGAGGTGGACGTGCGCTCCGAGCCCGGTGAGGGGGCTCGGTTCATCGTCCGTCTGCCCCTCGGCGAGGCGGAGAAGGTCGAGCCGGTCGAGGTGTTCGGGGTCCTGTCCGGAGCCGAGGCAAGGATCCTGTTGGTGGAGCCGGATGGGCGTCGAGCGGCCCGCACGGTAGAGGTTCTGGCCGGGGCCGGGCTGGAGGTGCGGCATGCGCCCTCTCGAGAGGTCGCGGCCGGCCTCCTCGAGCGGTGGTCGCCGACTGTGGTGGTGGCCCAGGGCAAACCGGATGACGGCGCAGGAGCCTGGCTGGCGGAGCTCGAGCTCCCGGTGGTCGTTTCGGAGCGGCCCGGCGAGCTCTGGGCTCAGGCGCGGGGGCCGCGGGTCGTGCGGCTGCAGGCCAACGAGGAGCCCGCATCGATCCTCGAAGCGCTGCGTGATCTCGGGTTGATCCCGGAGTGAAGCGGGGCGCAGGGCGCAGGGCGCAGGCTTCAGGTCTCAGGTCGCACAGGTCTCAGGCTTCAGGTCACAAGTCTCAGGCTTCAGGTCGCAGGCGCCAAGTCTCAGGTCTCAGGTTGCACATCGCAAGTCGCAGCAGAATCGTCGGCTGGACTCCTGGATGTCAAGCCCATTCTGCCCCCTTCGTAAGCCCCGTGCTAGCTGAGACCTGAGACCTGCAACCTTCCTCCTCTGCTAGGCTCTCAGCATGGAGTTTGGCGCTGGAGATGTGGGTTGGGATTGGCGTCGCTTTCTTCCGTGGGTGCTGCGGGTTGTGGTCTCGCTGGCACTCCACCTGTGGCTTCTGGACGCCCGCTCCTTCCACCACGACGAGGCGATCCACGCCCATGCCTCCTACAACCTGGTACGCAACGGCAACTACCGCTACGATCCCACCTACCACGG
>DAOWFV010000046.1 GCA_030637805.1 Acidobacteriota bacterium
ACCCCGCACCTGGTGCCGCGGCCCGAGACCCCGAGGACGCAATCTTGGATCGATCCGGCGCACCTGGATTTGGTGACCAGCGGCCTCGAGCAGGTTGTTCACGGCGCCCGCGGAACCGCACGCCGACTCGGCTCGATGCCGATTGCGGGGAAGACCGGCACGGCCCAGGTCGCCCGTCTCCAGGAGGGGGTCAAGGCGGACGAGCTTCCCACGCACCTGCGCCACCACGCCTGGTTTGTGGGCTGGGCGCCCCTCGAGGAACCGGAGCTCGTGGTCGCCGTCATCGTCGAGCACGGCCTTGGAGGTGGGAGCGTTGCCGCTCCGGCAGCGAGCGAGGTCTTCCGCACATTCCTCAGCGGCCGAACCGAGGGCGGCGGCAGTGGAGCGCCGCGGGGCACAGCCGCGATTCCCGTGGTCGACACGCCGTGACCGACTCGGGATAGAATCGCGTCGTGGAACATCGCATCGATCCCTGGATGATCTTGGCCGTTACCGGCATTCTCGGGGCCTCTTTAGTGACTCTGCACTCGGTTTCCAGGGTTGTCGGCGCCGACCTCTTCCTGCGCCAACTGTCGTGGGGCATCGCGGGCCTCATCGTCCTGTGGCTGCTCTCACGGGTTCGGCTGGTTCTTTTTCAGCGAATGGCGCCGGTTCTCTACGCCGCCAGCTTGGCCTCTCTTCTCGCGGTGCTGATTTTCGGCGTTGTCCGCGGGGGCAGCCGCGCCTGGTTCGCCGTCGGTCCACTCACCTTTCAGCCGAGCGAGTTCGCTCGCCTCGCGACCATCCTCATGGCCGCAGCATGGCTAGCCCGACGTCGTGGGCCAAATCTCAGCTTCGGTGAGGTTCTCGTCGCGTCGATAATCGTCGTTGCCCCGGTGCTCCTCATCATCCTGGAGCCCGACCTCGGCGTCGGCCTCACATTCTTCCCGGTTCTCGGCGCCGTCCTGTGGCTCGGCGGCCTGCCCCGAAGAGCGTGGGTGGCAATTCTGTTGATCGCGGCGGTCGGTGCAGGAATTGGGTGGAATTTTGTCCTCAAGCCCTACCAGAAAGAACGCGTCCACACCGTTCTGGACCCCGAACGGGACCCCTACGGCGCCGGTTACCAGGTGAGGCAGTCGAAGATCGCGGTGGGTTCCGGCGGAGCGGGCGGGCAGGGCCTCGGGCACGGCAGCCAGTCCCAGCTCCGATTCCTGCCCGCGCAGCACACGGATTTCGCCTTTGCGGTCTGGTCGGAGGCCACCGGTTTCGTGGGGTCCACGGCCCTGCTTCTGGCCTACGCGCTGCTGCTCGGCCGAATCGGCCTGGTGGCCCTCAACACCGAGAGCCGGCACGGCCTGATCCTGACCGTCCTCGTCGGCTCGTGGCTCATTTTTCAGGTGGTGGTGAACCTCGGCATGGTTCTCGGCTGGCTGCCGACAACCGGTGTCACCCTTCCCCTGTTCTCCTACGGCGGGTCCTCGCTGATCACCACCTGCGCCGCGTTGGGAGTCGTCCAATCGGTGTGGAGATCTCGCCTGGTGAACCTGTGATGACCAGCGTCCTCTTTCTCTCGGTCAATCCCTTCGAAACGCGGGTGGCCCTGCGCGAGGACTCGCGTCTGGTGTCCTACCGGGCGGAGCGGCATCGCGCGTCGTCGGTCGTGGGCAACCTTTACAAGGGCCGGGTGAACCGGGTTCTTCCTGGAATGCAGGCTGCGTTCGTCGACATCGGACTGCCCCGGGACGCCTTCCTTTACGTCCGCGAGGCGGGCGGCATCCTCGACGATTTCACCGACATCTTCCTCGCCGATGACGGCGCGCCTCCGCTTCTCGATCCAGTGGACTCGGACATCTCGGATCTTCTCCGCCAGGGACAGGAAGTGCTGGTCCAGGTGGTCAAGGACCCCATCGGAACCAAGGGTGCGCGCCTGACAACGCACGTCAGCCTTCCCGGGAGGCTCCTCGTCTACCTGCCCAACGTGCGTGAGGTCGGGGTCTCGCGACGCATCACCGACGACGAGGAGCGCGACCGTCTGCGAGAAATCGTCACAGACTTCGGCCAACCCGGCGGGTGGATCATCCGCACCGCGGCAGAGGGCCAGGGCAGGACGGAGCTCGAAGCGGACCGAGATTACCTGCTTCGCCTGTGGCGGCGGGTGCAGGACCTCGGCGACAAGGCTCGCGCCCCGAGCCTTGTCCACCGCGAGCTGAGCCCAATCCTGCGGGCGGTGCGCGACATGTTCCGTCACACCATCCAGGAGGCATGGGTCGACGACGAGGAGAGCTTCCAGGAGGTTCTCGACTTTCTCGAGCAATCGGACCCCAACCTCGTGCCCAGGGTCAAGCTCTTCCGGCAGGCCACCGACCTGATGAACTCCTTCGGCATCGACCGCGAGCTCGAGAAGGCACTGCGGCCGAAGGTATGGCTGAAATCCGGTGGATACCTCGTGATCAATCAGACCGAGGCTCTGGTGACCATCGACGTCAACACCGGGAAATTCGTCGGTTCACACTCGCTCGAGGAAACGGTTTTTGCCCTCAACCTCGAGGTGACAGGTGAGATCGTTCGGCAGCTGCGCCTGCGCGATCTGGGCGGGATCGTGGTCATCGACTTTATCGACATGGAGGAGGTCGAGCACCGGCAGGCGGTCTACGACGCCCTGGCCGAGGAGCTGGCCACCGACCCGGCACGCTCCCAACTCCTGCCCATGAGCGATATCGGCCTCGTCCAGCTCACCCGGAAACGAACCCGGCCAAGCCTCGAGCGCACCCTGAGCCGCGAGTGTCCCTACTGTCACGGTTCGGGGAGGATCAAGGCCCTGCCCACCGTGTGCCTGGAGATCCGCCGCGAGCTCCTGGCGGTGGCAGCCGGCAATGTCGGCGAGCAGGTTTCACTTGTGGTCCACCCGGAGGTCTCGCACTACCTTCAGGGACCTTTTCGGGAACTCTTGCGTGAGCTCGAGGAGATCCACGGCCTACAGATCATCCTGTGCGAGAACCCGCTATTCCATCAGGAGCAGTTCGAGATTTCGGGCTAACCCGGTGAGATATGCAGGCTAACGCGAACTACAGCTCTTCGTAAAGCGTTCGCCGCTGCCTCGGCTCGAAGCCTGCCCCGCGGATGGTCCGCTCCATGTCGCTCTGGCTCATTTGGTACTGCGTCCCCGCCGCCGCCACCACGTTTTCCTCGAGCATAATCGAGCCCAGGTCG
>DAOWFV010000077.1 GCA_030637805.1 Acidobacteriota bacterium
CTGCCGGTCGAGGAGGAAGGCCGCCTCGGCGACCCCGCAATGCGGGAGAACTTCGTCGAGCGTCTGCTGTGCCGACATCGTTGGCGGACCCTGTTCCGCTTGGGATTCTCCTCGGAACGGCTCGTGGCCTTCCACGCCGCCCACGAGCTGCTCCTGCGGGCGCACACCGAGGCGGGTTGGAGGCGTCTCGGGCGACTTTCCGCCGGACATTCCCCTGAGGCCTATGGCGTCGAGCTGCAGAAAACGATGCGGTGGAAGACGACCCCGAAACGCCATGTCCGGGTCCTGCGTCTCGTGCTGGACCGTCTCGAGGGCGTGCTCGACCCGGCGGAGAACCGGGAAATCGAGGATCTCATCGATAACTACCGCTTCGGTTGCGCTTCCCTGGCCCACATTCGCGCTTCCCTTCGAAGGCACACAGCCCGTCACCGGGTTCCTTCCCTTGCGGATCAGCTCTATCTCGATCCCCATCCTGCAGAGGTCGCGCTGAGCGGTTGATCAGTGCATCGATCGCGGCCAGTGCCTCGAGGGCGCCGAGAGAGAGGCTGATGTGCCTATGCGGCACGTGGGGCTCGCGGGGGTTGATGCGGACGAGGGTTCCTCCGAGGTGTGAGGCCGCGCGGTCGGAGGTCATGCGCACCGTTGGCACCGCCCCTCCGGCGCCGAGCTCGACGATCACCAGCCGCGAACCGGCGACCTCGGCGAGCCAGGCATCGAAGCGCCGCTCCTGGTCCGCGGTACGGTGGGGAACCCAGTGCCAGTCGCCGAACATCAAGACGTTGGGGCGGGCGAGCGCGTTGCAGCGGGGGCACTCGGGGAGCAGCGAGGTGGCGTGGAAGCTGTCCTCGTCCACCGTTACCTCGAGCTCGGCTGCGCTCCAGATCTCGCTGTGGCACGGTGTTGTGCACTGGAGGTGGCCCAGCGAGCCGTGGCACTCGATTAACCGTTCTTCGTCGAAATCAGCCTTCTGGAAGTGACCGTCCACGTTGGAGGTGAAAACGAAGCAACCATGAGCCAGTCCCTCGGCCCAGCGTCTGAGGATCTCGAACCCCGAGTGGGGCGTGGTACTTCGGTACAGGTTCAACCGGTGGCCGTAGAACCCCCAGGCCAGCTCGGGATCGCGCGAGAACCACGCCGGGTTCGCCATGTCGACGAATGAGATGCCGAGGCGCTCGAAGGGCGGATAGGCCTTCCAAAATCCACGGTCGCCGCGAAAGTCGGGCAGCCCGGAGTCGACACCCATCCCCGCTCCGGTGGCAATCAGCAACGCATCTGCCCCGGCGATCACCTCGGCCGCTGCCTCGATCCTGGGCCCGATTGAATCGTCCATCGGGAAATCCTACCGCTGCTCCCGCCCCCCGTCGACGCCTTTCTGCCATGCACCAGCCTGCGCCCGCGTACGCAGCACCACCCATGCTGTTCTTCGTGTTTCGCTGCGTTACCATCAACCCATGGCCAACTTTCGGAGCGTCGCTTTTCTTTTTCTCAGCCTCCTGGTGGCGATGTCGCTTGCAGGACAGGAAGAACCGTCTGGCCGGGAGGAGTCGCCTCCGCCACCACAGGGGACGGGTTCACCGCCGCCGCCGGATCCCTGGTTCGTTGGTGGTGCTGTGGGGTTGGCGTTCGGCGACGAGGTGAACTACATCGAGTTTTCGCCGATCGCCGGCTACCGGATCTCCCGGAAGTTCCAGCTCGGCGCCACCCTGACCTTTCGCTACCGCAAGGACAAGCGATTCGAGCCCGATCTCTCGACGACTGATGTGGGTGGTTCGCTCTTCGGTCGATACTTCGTGCTCGACCCGATTTTCCTTCAAGTCGAGGTGGAGCGATTGAACTGGGAGTACTTGGTCATTGTCGATGATGATTACGTGGCGGTGGACTCCGTCTACACCGGGTTGTACGCAGGTATCGGGTATTCCCTGCCAATGGGTCCGAATGCAGCCATGTACATGTCCTTTCTGTGGGACTTCGCCTATGACAGCAACGAGCCGAGCCCAAACCCCCACCCGTGGCTGATTCGGATCGGCTACGGGGTGGTTTTCTGACCGTTCTGCGTTTCTTTTTTCCAGCGGAATGTTCATCAGCGCCAACCGCATGGATTATCCGCCACCTCGCTAATCTCACCGCCTCCCGTTGCGAGAGCGGCGAGCAATTGGTGGTGCAGAATTTGATGATTGGATGGTTCCAATTGTTCAAAATTGGGGGTTGACACCCGAGATATGGGCCATATCTTGGGAAATGGATGGTTCCAATCTAAACGGGGGAGATTGGGGAACGGAACGATGCGAATCAGACACGCCACCGACCACGAGTTCGATCGGGCCGCCGCCGGAATGGACGGAGGGTGGCTGGGGGCAGCCTGCGTTCGCCTCCGACGGCTCGTGGAGGACCAGTGGTGCCGGGTGCTGGTTGCCGAGGAGCATGGCGAGCTCATCGCGGTTCTCGGACTGGTGCTTCATCCGCCGGGCAGCGGACGCTCCACGACCGCAACAATTCGCGAGCTGAGGGTCCACCCCTACCATCTCCATCGCGGCATCGGCTCTCGGCTCGTCCGTTTCGCCGAGGGCATTGCGCGGATCAACGGCTGCCGAAAGGTGGAGGTTCCTCACGATCTTGTGGCATGGGGCGACGGCCGCTGTTGGCCCGGGCTCGGCTACGAGGATCCGGGAGCGGGCTTGCACAAGGTGTTCGAGACGTGCATTCAAGGGAGCTCCGGGTGACCGCTGCTGCACCAACGCTCATTCCCATTGAGAAGGCGAGCCCATAAACGGAGGACGCTCGTGGATATCACCATCGACCGAAAGAGCGGCGAGCCGATCTACCGGCAGCTGGTCCGTCGGATCCAGGAGATGATTCTCTCCGGCGCGCTGCCGGAGGGATTCCGGCTGCCGCCCGAACGGCGCCTGGCGGAGGCTCTCGGCGTCAACCGTTCGACCGTCCTCAGCGCCTACCGCGAGCTCAAGGCCCTCGGCCTGGTGGACTCCCACGTCGGCCGAGGCACGGCAGTCCTCCGCCCGCCGGCGCCGCCCCCCGCAGTCGTGGGCGTGCCCTGGCGCCAGCTCTTCCGAGAGAGCGTTGCGCGCTCCCACGACCCGATCCTCGCAGACCTCCTCGCGTTCAGCGAGCGCAAAGACATCATCTCCTTCTCGATCGGGCTTCCGGCGCCGGAGCTTCTGCCCCTGGAGACCATCGGTCGGTTCACTACCGAGCTCCTCGACGAAGTGGGACCTCCGCTCCTTCTCCACTGCCCCACCGAGGGCCACACTCCGCTGCGCGAAGTGATTGCCAGCTGGGTAACTGCCCGCGGCATCCACGCCCGCACCTCCGACGTCCTCATCCTCTCGGGTTCCCAGCAGGGCCTCGACCTGGTGGCCAGGGTCTTTATCGATCCGGGAGACGTGGTCGTGGTGGAGGAGCCCACCTACCTGGGCGCGTTGCCTGCCTTCCGAGTTGCCCAGGCGAGGATTATCGGAGTGCCGGTGGACCGGGACGGAATGCGGACGGACGTCCTCGCCTCGGTTCTCGAGCACCACCGGCCAAAGCTCATCTATACCCAGCCGACCTATCAAAATCCGTCGGGTGCGGTGATGAGCCTCGAACGTCGCCGCCACCTGCTCGAGCTGGCCTCGCGGTGGAACGTGCCCATCCTGGAGGACGACACCTACTCGGAGCTGAACTACGACGGCGATGCCCTGCCATCGCTCAAGGCTCTCGACGAGGAGGACCGCGTTCTCTACCAGAGCACGTTTTCAAAGGTTCTCTTCCCGGGCTTCCGCGTGGGCTACGCGATCGTGCCGCCGGTTGTCCTGCGTCAGCTGGTGCTGGCCAAACAGGGCGCGGACCTCCACTCCAACAGCTTCGGCCAGTATCTGCTCGAGCGCTTCGTGCGCGAGGGGCACTTCGCGTCCCACCTCGAACGCTCACGAACGGAGTACCGGCGGCGCCGCGATGCCATGGCGGCGGCCCTCGAACGGGACCGGTCGTCGGCCCTCGAGTTCGAGCGCCCGCTCGGCGGATTCTACATCTGGTGCAGGATCTCGGACGGGATCGACCAGTCGGCTCTGCTCGCCAACGCTGCGCAGCGCGGCGTGGTCTTCCTGCCGGGACGTGCCTGCTTCGCCGCCGAGCCTCCCGGGAACTTCCTCCGCCTCAACTTCTCGCACCCATCGGAGGAGGCCATCGGCGTCGGCGTCCAACGCCTGCTCGAGGTCATCGGGGAAGCCTCAGTGCTCGCCCGACCCCGGGGGGCGAACGGACCGACGACGTCTCCGGTCGTGTGAGCCCGATCACGACGGGATTTCGCAGCTCGCAGGAGGGACCTGAGGAAAATATCAGGCTATGCTCTCCTCGAGGTTAAGTCGTGGTTCGGATTTCACGCGATCAGGATCTACCCCTCCACTTCGAGGCGGTCGCTTTGCGGGCGCGGCTGAAAGTGGTGGGCTGGCCTGTGGGTCTGGTGGCGATTGTCGCGGGTGTCACGCTCGTTGGGCGGGTCGGCAGTCCGTTGGCTGAGGCCGTGGGCGTGGTTCTGGCGATGGTGGGCGGCACCCTCGTCGTGGCCCTGATCCGCTGCCGCCGCTTCGAGGTCACGGTGGGGAGAAAGCTGGTGGAGCTGCGGCTCGGACCCTTCCGGCGAACTCTCCCTGCAGGGGGGATCGAGGCGGCACAGGTCCGGCCGGCGACGTCGTGGCGCAGGCTCTTTGCCGACCGGGAGGCGGTGCTGAGGTTGGGGATCGACTCGCGGCCGGTGATCGTGCCGACCGAGGAGTCCGAGGAGCTGTGTGAGGCGTTGTTGGGAGAGGAATGAAGACCGGGCCAGCAATCAGGAATTAGGAATTAGGAATTCGGAATTAGGAATTGACGACGCGCGGAGGCGGCTGGGTGGCTTGGGGAGTGGTGCCCGCGTTTGGGCGCGATAGCAGAAGCTCCCTTTTTTGTCAGCGGCGCACCGCGTCCGCAGGGCGCCAGTAACTCGAAACTCAGAATTCAAAATTGAGAATTGAAACCCTAACCGTGCCCGATTTAGACAATCGCCAGTAACTCAAAACTCAAAACTCAAAACTAAGAACTCGTGTCCTATTCTTCTCCCATAAACGGGTAGGCGAAGTGCGTGGGCGGCACAAAGTTCTCCTTGATCGTGCGTTGCGAGGTCCAGCGGATGAGGTTGAGGTAAGAGCCTGCCTTGTCGTTGGTGCCGGA
>DAOWFV010000225.1 GCA_030637805.1 Acidobacteriota bacterium
ATTCTCGGAGCGGACGGTCCAGCGCGAGCTCTCGTCGAAGACCACGAAGTCGGCGTCGAAGCCCGCCTTGAGATGCCCCTTGCGGTGGTCGATGCCGAAGAAACGGGCCGGCTCCGCGGCGGTGATCTCGACCAGCCGCTCGAGGGTGATGCGGCCGTTGCAGAACCCCTCGGAGTAAAGGTAGGGCAGCATCAGCTCGACGCCGGGAACGCCCCCGTAGTCGGTCCAGATAGAGCCGGTCTCCTTCTCCTCCGGCCAGCGAGCGGCGGCGTGGTCGGTGGCCACGAAGGAGATCTCTCCGCTGGCGAGACCCTGCCACAGGCGCTCGCGGTCGGCTGCTGCCTTGACTACGGGCGCGGTCTTGAGCAGCGATCCCATGCGCTCGAAGTCCCTGATCGTGAACTCGAGGAAGTGGGGGCAGGTCTCGGCCGAAATGGGCAGGTCCTCGAGACGAGCGGCGCTGACCACATCGAGCGCCTCACCGGCGGCGAGGTGGACGATATGGACTCTTGCACCGGTGGTCCGGCAAGCCTCGACAACCGCGGTTACCGCGGACGCCTCCGCGGCGGGCGGGCGCGAGGCGGCATAGGCGGCAGGGGAATCCTCGCCGCGTAGGCGGGCCCTTTCGGTGAACTGGCGGACGATGTTGCGGTCCTCCGCGTGAACCCCCACAGGAATGCCGAGACGGTGGGTCTGGGTGAGGACCTCGCGAATCTGCGCGTTGGAGAGATCGCGAAAGGTCTCCATCCCCGAGAGTGCATAGACCTTGATGGCGGCCACACCAGCGTCCACCAGGTCAACGAGTATTTCCGACCACCGGGAGTCCTCCATGGCGTTGGCCGAGACACCGCCCCAGAGCAGGTAGTCGACGTGGGCTTTGGGCCCGATGACCTTGAGCTTGTTCTCCAGGGCATCGGTCGTTGTGATCGGCGGCAGCGAGGTGCATGGCATGTCGGCGACGCAGGTCACGCCGCCGGCTGCCGCCGCTGCGGTGCCGCTCGAAAAGTCCTCGCGATGGGTGAAGCCGGGGTCGTCGAAATGGACGTGACCGTCGATCGCGCCGGGCAGAACGAGAGCGCCGTCGAGGTCGATCCACTCCTCGTCGCCGGCGGCGGTGTTCTCACCGGCCGGGAGTATCTCCTCGAAGCGTCCGTCGTCCACCAGCAGCTCGACGGCCTCGGTGGCGTTGTCACCGGTTGAGATCCGCAGGTTGACGAAACGTGTTCGCATGGTCAGCTTCAGTCTAAAGCAACCACGAGGAATCCGCCTCGATTGGAGGAAGCTCGGGCACGGTCTCGGTCATTGAGCGCAGGATGGTGACCATGGCCGCGAGGTGAGGGGCGGCCACCAGTTCTTCCTCTTTCGGCGCGGGTCCGACGGCCGCCTCGCAGACGGCAAGAGTGTCGGAGTCGAGGACGAGGCGAATGGCAGGGGAGGAATAGCGAAAATGGAGGCCATCGTGAAAAAGCTCATGCAGCTCGGACCCAAAACGCGCCTGGAGCCCCCGCATTCCACGGTGGGTCAGGAGCATGAAGGCATTCTCCTGCTCTGATTCGAAGTCTCCGCGGTTGAGAAAGAGGCGGGGCTTGTCGCGCCACGGCCTGTCTGCGGTGGGGCAGAAGGTGACGCAGTTGCCGCACTCGTTGCAGAGATCGGTGAGCACCGCGACCTGAGGGCCTTGCTCGATGCGAATCTCGGTGTTCCCATCCGCCGAGATCTCGTCCCCCGAAGCTCGGAGCCGGGGAATCCGAAGGACGCCGGGCCGGGATTGGTAGGTGAGGATCGCCCGGTTGGGACAGACGCCGTCGCAGGTGCTGCACATCAGGTCGCAGTCAAGACAGCGCGAGGCCTCGTGCGCGGCCACGTCCGGTGTGAGGGTAAGGACAACCTCGGCGAAGTCGGAACGGCCCGAGAAGGGCCTGTGGGGGATCGGCACCCGGGGTTCCTGCCTCGATCGGCGGTAGAGGAGATCGACGACGTCGAAATCGGGCCATGGCGCCGGAGCGGAGCTCACGGGATCTGAAATCCCCTGTTCGCGGGCGTCGATGGCGGCGGCGATGCGGCGACCGTCTCCGCAGGCCTTGACGATGCTGTCCGGACCGTCGCCGATGATGTCGCCGCCTGCGAAGACTCCGGGAAGTGAGGTCTCGAGGGTCTCCGGTTCGACCGCCAGGTAACCGGAAGGACTGAGCGAAACCTCGGAAGAGCCGAAGAGCCCGAGGTCGGGCCGCTGCCCGATGGCGACGATCAGGGTGTCCAGGGCCTCCTCGAAGCCGCTGCCGGGAATCTCCTCGGGGCGGCGGCGGCCCGAGTCATCCCGATCTCCCAGGCGCATCCGCACCATCTCCACGGCATCGAGCCGGCCATCCGAGCAGAGAATTCGCCGCGGCGCCACGAGCTCGGTAAGCCCGCCTCCTTCGCGGAGGAGGTCGCGAACCTCTTCCTTCTGGGCCGGCATCTGGGCGCGGGTGCGGCGGTAGAAAACGTCGACCCTGCCGTCGCTCAGCCGCAGGGCGGTTCGCGCGCAGTCCATGGCCACGTCCCCGCCGCCAATAACGCCGATTCTCGTCCCGAGGGACGGAGGCTGGCCGGAGCGGGTGGCGCGCAGGAAATCGAGGCCGTCGAGGACGCCGACGCTGCCCTCGCCCTCGATTCCGAGTCCGAGTCCGAGGCGGGCGCCGACCGCGATGACCACATGGCGGAATCCCTGGTCGCGCAACGAGGCCAACGAGAAGTCGCGGCCCATCTCCTGCCTGTGGCGAACCTCGACGCCGAGGGCACGGATGTGCTCGAGATCCTGCTCGACGGCGCGGCCGGCGGCCCGGTAGTCCGGGATGGTCGCCGAGACCATGCCGCCGCTGGCCGGTCTGGCCTCGAAGATGACCACCCGGTGCCCGGCGCGGGCGAGAAATGTTGCCGCCGCCAGGCCGCACGGTCCACCGCCGACCACCGCGATTCCGGCTTCCCCCAGGTTTGGCTTAGCCCGCCCGGCGGCTGGTGGTTCGTGCTCGGTGATGAAGCGCTTGATCTCGCGGATGGCCAGCGGTTGGTCCATGTGGGTCCGCAAGCAGACCGGTTCGCAGGGATGGTGGCAGGTGCGGCCGAGGATCGACGCCAGCGGGTTGTCCTCGCGGGTGACCGCCGCGGCCGCGTGAAGATCTCCGTCTCTCACCCGGCGCATGTAGTCGGGGACCTTCTGGTCCACGTTGCAGGCGTCGGTGCAAGGCGCCAGGACACAGTCGAAGAGACCGAGCCGGCGCGTGGTCTTGGTGTGGGACCGGTCGTAGGTCTCCTTGCGGAAGGCGGGGTTTTCAAGCACCTCCTCGGCGTACCGGCGAAGGTTGTGTTCAGCGGCCTCATCAATCGAGGAGGCGGAACCGCCCGCCCCCGCGAGAATGAAATCGTCCAGCTTCGTGACGCCCGCGTGTTCCATCTCGGAGTCGATATTCTCGAGGTACTGGCGGAGACGCAGATAGCCGCCGGGCCTCAAGAGGTCCGAGCAGACCGTGACCGTGCGCATACCGGCGCGCAGCAACGAGCCGACGTTCATGGCATCGGCGCCGCCGGAGAAAGACATGAGCAGGGGGCGCCCGACATCCGTGGCCAGGCGATCGGCCAGCTGCACGGTGAGCGCGTGCAGCGGCCGGCCGGAGAGGTACATGGTGTGCTCGCCGGGGGCGAAGACCCGGCGGTGGTTCTCCACCGCCAGGGTGTTGGTGAGCTTGACTCCAAAGACCAGGCCGTGACGGGTGGCAGCAGCCTTGAGCTCGCGGAGCATGGCCACCGCGTCGGGGTAGGCGAGGTCTTCCGAGAACGCCCGGTCGGGGACCGTCACATCAAGGTAGCCGAGGTGTTGGCCGAGGATCTCGCGCACCTTTGCGGCACCGAGGAGCGTGGGGTTGAGCTTGACACTGGTATGGAGCCCGCGGTCCTCCAGGAGGTGGGTGACGATCGCGCCGATCTCCTCGGGCGGGCAGCCGTGCATCGTGGAAAGGGTGACGTTGTCCGACATCCTCGGCGGCACCGGCGCTGTCCGCGCCTCGGGAAAGCGTCGAGCCACGGTCTCCAGACAGCGTTCGAAATCCTCGCTGGGATCCTCCACGCAGTCGAGAAACCAGCGCATATTGGGTTGGTGAAGGCCCTTGAGGTCGTAACCGACGCTGAGGTTGAAGATCACGCCTGGATCGGGCCCGGGGTGTCCGAGGTGGTGGTGCAGTGCGTGGATGAGGACCCAGGCGTTGAGGTACTCGCGGAAGGACTCCTCGACCAGGAGCTCCTGTGACCACTCGACGTTGTAGCCCTCGTCCTGCATGTCGATGCAGGGTTTCGAGACCTCGATGCGGTCCAGGGTCTGCACAGTCTTGAGCTCGATGAATCGCGCGCCGCAGAGCCAGGCCACCACGATGTTCTGGGCGAGCTGCGAGTGGGGACCCGCCGCCACGCCGATGGGTGTTTCCAGGGGATGACCGTAGACCTTAGCGCGAAAGCGGTCGTGGGCGGAGGGCGTGAAGAAAAGGGCGCGGGGGATACCGAATATGGAGGACTTGGCGGCGAGCTCGTCGGCGATCCACCCCACGAGGTGCTCGAGGGACAGGGGACGGAAGCGGTCCGACACCAGCGTCCTACCGGCCCCGCTTCTCGGAGAACATGCGCCGGTCCGCCTCCTCGAGGGCCTTGCTGGGATCCCCCCCGGGGAAGAGCTCGGCAATCCCGGCCGAGAAGGTGATTGGCGGTCCTTCGATCGCCGGATGATCGAGGGCCTCACGCATGGCGGCGAGCCGGGTCCTGGCGCTGACCCGGTCCATCCCGGGCGCAACCACGAGGAACTCGTCGCCTCCCCAACGAATAACGAGGTCTTCGGGCCGGAACTGTTCCACGATGAGGTGGGCCAGACGCTGCAGGGTCGAGTCGCCGACCGCGTGCCCAAAGAGGTCGTTGACCTCCTTGAACTCGTCGATGTCGATGAAGATCAACGCGCCGCCCGTCTCCGATGCACCGTCCATCGCCCCGCGCAGCCGGCGCCGGTTGGCAAGGCCGGTGAGAGGATCGGTGTCGACCAGGCGGCTCAATCGTTGCTGAGACTCGAGAAGCTCGCGGTTGGCGTAGCGCAAACTGTCCTCGCTGCGATCGGCGAGGACCGCGGTGCAGGCCAGGGCGAGCAAGAGCTCGGTCCATGCATCGAAGAATGAGGAGTAACCGAGATAGGAGAAGCCGGACTGGTTCCCCCACAGCGCCGGAGCCAGCACGATCGCGGAGTAGAGAAAGAGTGCCCCCTCGAGAATCAACGCCCATCCTAGCCACCGCGAAATGGGGGAGCGGGGGTGGCGCAGGACGGTGACCCCGCCGGTGAGGAATACCAGGCCGACGAGCGTACTCTCGGCGAGCTGAGCCTGCCACAGGCTGGGCACCGCAAGGCCGAGAATCAGGCTCCACGCCGTTACGAAGATCAGGAGGCCGACGGAGGAGATCCTGGGCTCGACGCCCGGGCGCAGGTGGTGCCGCGCGCCGTAGACCATGAGAATGGCGAAAACCGTTTTGCCGGCGAGGTAGAGGACGAGGGTCATTCGATCTCCGCCCCCGGGGATCGCGGCGTGGGCGTGGACAAAGACCGCGGTCAACGCGATGGCGTCGGCCAGCCATGCCAGCAGCCACAGCCTCACCTCGCGAAGCCGCACCATCCTTCCGAGAAGGAGGAAATACACGCAAAGGGTGACCGCTATCGCGAGCTGGACGGTGATGGAGAGACTGTTCAGATCGATGCTCGACTCCTGCAGAAGGGTTCCTACTTAACTATAGCAACCCGGCGGATCCGGAACCGAGGAGGTTCCGACTCTGCAGGCGGCTGTGGGCTATTACCTGAGCCTCCTGCAATAATCGGATAGCTGTCATCCTGAGCGAGCGAAGCGAGTCGAAGGATCCCCCGAAGTAGGAGAGTGCCGATATATCGGCTTATCCCCTGCTTCGGGGGATCC
>DAOWFV010000110.1 GCA_030637805.1 Acidobacteriota bacterium
ACCGAGAGCGGCCGCTGGGCGATCACCAAGGTGGTCCCGAACAGCCCGGCGGCGAAGGCCGGGTTCGAAAAGGGCGATGTGCTCCTCGCGCTCAACGGAGAGGAGTACTCGAAGGACAACAAGAAGGCTCTGAAGGCGGTCTACTCGAAGCTCGAGCCGGGTTCGAAGGCGATGTACGTGGTCAAGCGGCAGGGTGGGAAGGTCAAGCTCGAGGCCACCCTCGGTAACGTTCCGAAGGACCTCCAGGCCAAGTGGATCAACGAGCACATGGCCGAGCATCACCCCGAAACGCAGATGGCTTCCAAGTAGAGAAGAGAGAACGCAGGCGGGCCGCCGCCGGCCCGCCTGCAACATTTCGGGTGTCTGCGGCGTCTTAGTAAACAGAGCAGGGAGGGGCGAATGACCGGATTAGAGGTTGAATCGTTGGGAGGCATCGGGGACAGCCGGCGCAGCGGGTCGGTCTGGTCCCGGTTGTTGGTGCCGATCGTGGCGGCCGTCATCGTCCTCGCCCTGGGTCTCGTGCTGGTGGGGCTCACCGCCGGTGATGCCGAACCACCGCCGCTATCCCCACCGGCTGCACAGGCTGGGATCGGTTAGGTAGTCTGGCTCAGGCGGCGATTGAGCTCGATGAGCTGCGGAGTCTCCTGAGGATCGACTCGATCGAGCTCGGACAGCCGGTAAAGTTCGAGGGCGTCGTCGGTGTCGGTCACGACACCGTTTTTCTTTTCCCATTGAAGCTGTGAGCTCAGCGCCACCCAATCGGTGAGGCGGCACATCCGCTCGACGACGTGCCGGATATGGGCGGCTGCCGAAAGCTCGTCAGCTGAGAGAAGACGGGCGATGCGGCCTTCCACCTCGTCGAGCAGGCCCCGCGCGGTGGCCGCGGTTGACTCCAGATCAGGGTGCGAAAGCGCCGTCACCTCGCGTCGCAGTTGATCGAGCCATGGGCGGTGCAGACCTCGGGTGGCGAAGTCACGCAACACCTGGGCGCACAGCGTGTTGTGGGTTCCCTCCCAGCTCTCGAGGACGATGGCGTCCCGGTACAGGCGGGGTAGCACCGAGAAATCCTCGATAGTGCCGTTGCCGCCCAGCAGCTCGATCGCATCGCGGCTGCCGAAAGTGCTCGCCACCGCCGTCCAGTACTTGTTGATCATCACGGCGATGCGCCGGGCAGCCAGCAGATCGGGGTCCTCCTCGACGGGGTCCAGCCGGTCGCTCATCGCGAGCACCCGAAAGGTGGTGGCCAGGGCTGCCATCGTGCGCATCTTCAGGCGGGCGAGGATCGCCTGAACAGACGGGTACTCGGCGATGCAGTGATCGAATGCGCGCCGGTTGCGGGCGAAAGCGCTGCCCTCCACCAGGGCGCGGCGCAGGATGCCGCAGGCGCCGAGGGCGTTGTGCACGCGGGAGGTGTCGAGGACGATAGCGACGAGGTTCTTGAAGCCCCTGTCCAGAGGACCGATGGCCTCGCCGAGGGCGTTCTCGAACTCGATCTCGCCGGTCGGCATCGAGCGGGTCCCGAGCTTGTACTTGAGGCGTCGCAGCCGGAAGCCGTTGGTCGCGCCGTCGATAAGACGCGGAACCAGAAACAGGCCGAGGCCGCGAGTCCCGGCAGGGGCATCCTCGAGCCGCGCACTGACCACGAAGAGACCTGCATCGGCGACCGAACAGAACCACTTCTCGCCGCTGATCCGAAAAAACCCCGGGCGGTCCGGCTCTGGAACGGCGACGCAGGCATTGGCGCCGACGTCGGAACCGCCCTGCACCTCGGTGACGAACTGGGCGGCGTGCAGGCGGCGGTCATAATCGGTGTTCAGGAGAGAGGGCAGAAACCGGCGCTTCTGCTCCTCGGTCCCCTGCCTCTGAATCAGTTTGATCGCGCCGGCGGTGCAGGCCACCGGGCAAACGTGGCCCGCTTCCCCCTGTTGGTCGAGGAGGTAGGAGATGGCGCCGGCGAGGATCTCATGGCCGGGTTCCGAGAGCGCAGCGAGCACGCCGCTGGACCAAAAAATGCGCCCGACCTCGTGGTGGGCCGGGTGGAAGACAACCTCCTCGACCGGCGTACCAAAGGGGTCGTGGCTACGAACCTGGGGGAGGTTCTCGTCGCGGTTGCACTCCCGGACCATGGCGTCCAGCCGGGCGCCGGCCGCTTTCGATACCGCCTGCAGCCGCGACTCCTCGTCGGCCCACCTCTCACCAAGATGGCGCTGAAGCAGGCGTTTTATGAAGGAGTCGTCTTCGAGTGGGTTCCCCGACGTTGCTGCCCGCCACGCATCGAGATCCCTGCGGCTCGCGGTGGTGGCCTCGCCCTCATACATGGCGTACCTCCCGGTGTTCGGGGCGAGGATAGCACCGGGCGGAGTATTAGGAACCCGCCGACGGGAGCGGATGTGGCCGCAGCCGGGGATCGCCGGCGAGCGGCCACCCGCTCACGGTGGGGGGTCACGGCGCCCGCAGGGCGCCAGTAATTTGGAATTAGGAATTCGGAATTAACGGCGCATGCGGGCGGCCAAGTAGCTCGAAGCGTGGTGCCCGCGCCTGGGCGCGCTACTTCGGAGGTGCCTGGCATCCCGATGTGACGATGTCCTCATCGTCACATCGGCGTGCCTGGCATCCTCACGGGCAGAGTGCCGATAGAAAAGGCGCGATGAAGGACGTGGGACGTGAGGTGAAGGAAACGGCTCGGAGCCGGTTCAATTCAAATCCTCGGGTCCGAAAGCGTCGAACTCCGGGTTGCGGTCGAGGTGGCGGTAGAGATCCTCGTACACCATGAGAAAGCGGTCAGAAAGAGCGTCTGCTTCCAGGACCTCCTGCTTGCGCCCGCTGGAAAGCTCGAGGATCTGGCAGGCGAGGGCGACGAGCTGGGTGTCGCTGATCTCGCTCATGTGACGCGCGAACTGCTCCCGCGAAGCGTCGTCGAGGTCGACAAGTCCGGGCAGCAGAGTGCGCAGCTCCTGGCGCAAGGGGCGGATCCCCGCCAGGCGCTTGGACGACTCCTCTGTTGGGAGGTACTCCACACGAACCTGGCGGTAGCTGGTGGCCGGCTCCAGCTCGCTTTCGATGCGGAAGCGCTCGAGACCGATCAGCCACAGCATGAAGCGACCGTCGGGGAGCTCCTCGTGCTGCACGATAAGGCCTACGCAGCCGACCTCACGGACCGGTGGCGCCGCGATCTGATCGTCCTCGTGCCCGGGCAGATACTCCACCATGCCGATCACCCTGTGCGAAGCGATGGCGTCTCGGACGAGAGCGGTGAAGCGGGGTTCGAAAACGTGCAAGGGCAGCACCTCTCCGGGCAGGAGCACAACCTTCGGAAGGGGAAAAATAGGGATCACGTCGGGAACATTGACGATTCCCGGCTGAGGGGTGGTGAAATTTGTTTCGGGCGCTGGAACACGCATTCTGCAACTCCGTTTCTACTTGGGAGAACACGCCGAGGGGTGGGTTCTCTTCCACACGTTCATTTGATCATGACGGTTCGAGAGTTACTGGCGCCCTCCCGGCTTCGTCCTGTGGGCTACGCCGTGACCAAGGCGGGCTCCGTGACCAAGCTCCGTAAGGGGGTGGGCGTCTCCGTTCCCGATTTTCAGAAGGGCGCCCCCGATTTCAACGCGACCTTCTTTCGTCGCGCTCCCCGAGAGAGCCCGGTGTCGGCGATCGGATGACTCATCGGGAAGCAGAAATCAGCGTTTCCCTCGCCCGGAAATCATCGGAGAACCCACGCGCTCCCCATCAGATCGCCGCACCCGGCACGTCCGGTCAACGCGCCCAAGCGCGGGGAACACGCCTCAGGACCCCGGGTTGCCTCATCGCGCCGGTAATTCCGAATTCCGAATTACTGGCGCCCTGCGGGCGCCGTGACCCCCCACCGTGAGCGGGTGGCCGCTCGCCGGCGATCCCCGGCTGCGGCCACA
>DAOWFV010000039.1 GCA_030637805.1 Acidobacteriota bacterium
CCGCCTCTTCGCAGTCACCGCCGGTCTCGGGGTGGTTCCCCCGGGCCGCGAGCTCTCTGATAGGCAGATTCAACCCGGGGACGTCCTCCTGGTCTCGGGACCGATCGGCGACCACGGCGCAGCCGTGCTCGCCCACCGGCACGCGCTCGAGGCGCCGGGGCTGCGGTCGGACTGCGCGCCGCTCGCGGGCCTGGTGGAGGCTCTGCTTGAAAGCGGCGCGGCCGTCCATGCCATGCATGACCCGACGCGTGGGGGCGTGGTGACCGTCTGCCACGAGGTCGCTGAGAGGTGTGGATTGCGCGTCTTTCTCGACCAGGCGGCGATCCCGGTCCGGCCGGAGGTGGGGGCGGTCTGCGATCTCCTCGGCCTCGACCCGCTGGCGCTGGCCTGTGAGGGCCGGGTGCTGGTTTGGGTGGCTGCCGAGGATGCCGGGCGTGCCGCCGATGCCATGCAAGCCCACCCGCTGGGAGGTGCGACCGCGGTGATCGGCCGGGTGGAGCCGGCTGCCGTCGGCTCGCCCCCGGTCGTGCTGAAGACCACGGTCGGGGGCGAACGGCCGCTGGATCTGCTCTCCGGACTCGACCTGCCGAGGATCTGCTGATGGACGGGTCCAGTCTCTCCTGGAGCTTGCTGCTGGCGGCGTTCGGCGTCGGCGTGGTGCACACCGTTCTCGGTCCCGACCACTACCTACCGTTCATCATGCTCGCCAAGGCCCGCGGTTGGACGCGATTGCGGACCGTTCTCGTCACCTCCGCCTGCGGCGTGGGACACGTCGCGTCGTCGGTTCTCCTGGGAGGCCTGGGGATCGTGTTCGGAGTCGCAATCGGAAAGCTGGAGATCATGGAGTCCGGCCGCGGAAACCTCGCCGCGTGGGCCATCGTGGCCTTCGGGATCGCCTACGCCCTGTGGGGGCTGCGCTATGCCCTGCGCACGCGGACGGGACTCGAGGCTCATGTGCACGGCGACGAGGTCCACATCCACAGCCACGGTCTGAGCCCCCACGGTCACGAGCACCGCCGGATCGGTGCGGACACCACCTTCTGGACGCTCTTCGTGATCTTCGTACTGGGGCCCTGCGAGCCCCTGATTCCACTTTTCGCCCTGCCGGCGAGCCAGGGGCGCTGGGACGTCGCTCTTCTCACCGCGGGGGTCTTCGGCCTCGCGACCCTGGTCTCGATGGTCGGCATCACGTTGGCCGGCCTCGAGGGTCTGAAGCTCGTCAATCTGGGTCCGCTGGAGCGGTGGGCGCATGTGGCCGCCGGCGGCATCATCGCCGCGGCGGGCCTCTCCGTGATCTACCTCGGGCTGTAACGATGCGGCGTGGGGTCCGTTTCGTCCATGCCTCGGACCTCCACCTCGATGCCGCCTTCGGCGGCGTGGATGCCCGTGACCAACGGGTGGCTGCGGCCCTGACCCGGTCGACGCTGGAAGCTCTCGAACGGGTTGTCGATCTGTGTATCGACCGCGGCGCGAACTTCCTGGTGATCGCCGGCGACCTCTTCAACAGCGCTGATCGTAGCCTGCGCGCGGAGCTGGCCTTTCAGAAGGCCGTGCTCCGCCTGGACGGGGCCGGCATCGTGACCTTCGTGGTCCAGGGCAATCACGATCCGGCGGACGGCTGGTCCGCCGGGCTGGAGCTTCCGCCGTCGGTCGTGGTGTTCTCGGCGGATGAGGTGGAACGCCGCGAGGTGCTGCGGGACGGCGAGCCGGTGTGCGCGGTGTACGGCCGCAGCTACCCGACCCGGCAGGTGACCGAGAACCTCGCCCGAGAGTTCAAACGTGCGGAGAACGACCCGCTCGCGGTGGCGGTCCTCCACGCCAACGTCGGCAGGCGGGAGGGATGGGACGACTACGCGCCCTGCTCGATCGAGGACCTGCGGGCCGCAGGAATGGACTACTGGGCCCTGGGCCACATTCACCAGCCGGGGCGGATCTCCGATAATCCGCCGGTGGTATACGCCGGCAGCACCCAGGGCCTCGATCCCGGCGAGGAGGGTGCGCGAGGCTGCTTCGTGGTCGAGCTCGACGCGACCGGCGCCCTCGAGGAGTTCGTGGAGACGGCGTCGGTCCGGTGGCGGAGGATCGAGGTGGACGCCACCGAGCTGTCGAGCATCGAGGAGGTGCGCGCCGCGGTGGGGAGGGCCTGCGAGGAGGCACGCTCAGAGAGCGGGGGCAGGCCGGTGCTGGTGCGCATCGGGCTCGTAGGACGCTCGCAGGCGCACGCGGACCTCGCGCGGCCAGGTGTGCTGCGCGACCTGGGAGAGGTCGTTCGCGAGGAGCAGCTCGAACGGGAGACCTGGATCTGGGTGGACCGTCTCCGAGATCGGACGCAACCGACGATCGACCTGGATGAGATCGCGGGTGAGGAGGGTCTCCGGGGGGATCTCGTGCGCCTTGCTGCCGACCAGGTTGGCGGTCCAGAGGGCGCAGACGCGATGGTAGAGGAGGTGCTGGCGCCGGTTCTCGCGCAGCTCGGAGTTCGCCCCGAGCTCGACCTTGCGCCCCAGGAGGTGGTAGAGCGCGCCCGCGATCTCTGCCTCGACCTTCTCTCGGGTGACGGCTAAGATGCGGCTGCGGCGAATCGAGGCCGTTCGGTACGGCGCATTCGCCGACGCCGAGCTCGGCGAGCTCGGGGACGGCCTCAACGTCGTCCTGGGCAGCAACGAGGCGGGCAAGAGCACCTTCACCTCGCTGGTCCGGCACGTGCTCTACGGCTTTCCACGCGGTCGCACCAACGAGCGGCTCTACAGGCCGCCGGCCGGTGATCAAAGGGTGGGCCGCCTGGTCTTTTCGGACGGCGACGCACACTGGGTGGTCGAGCGGACGGAGGGAACGCACGGCGGCAAGGCGACGGCTCACGGTCCGCAAGGAGAGGAGCCCGGGGAGGTTTTCCTCGAGCCCATCACCCGCGGAGTGAGCGCAGCGGTCTTCCAGATGGTCTTCGGTTTCGCCCTCGAGGAGCTCTCGGACCTGGGTTCGCTCGCGGACATTCAGTCCCGCCTCTACGCCACCACGACCGGTTTGCGCGTCAATCCCCACGATGTCCTGGAGTCGCTGCGAGGCCAGGCGGAGGAGATGTGGGCGCCCAGGGCCCACACGAAGTTGATCCACGAGCTCAACAAGGAGCTGAATGGGGTGCGCGAGGATCGGCGCCGCCTGGAGGAGGCCGCCGACAAGTACCGCACGGACCGTGAGCGCCGGGGCGCGGTCGCCGCTTTGCTGGAGCGCGCGGAGGAGGAGGTGCGGGCCGCGAGGCTCTCCGAGGAGCGTCTCGCCGCCCGCCTCGCCGAGGCGAGGCGCCTCGAGGAGCAAATTCGCGAAGATGGTCAGGAGGCGGAAACGCAGCGCACGGAGGGACAGCGGAAGGCGCGTGAGGCTGCTTCGCTCGAGGTCGACGAGGGCCTCTTGGAGAGCGCGGAGGCTGTCGACCGTCTCGGTGCCCGCAGCGAGCTGTTCAGGGCGGAGGCCGCCCTGCTCCGGGAGGACGAGATCCGGCTCAAAGAAATGGATGGCGATCTCCTGCGGCGGGCCCGCGACCTGGGCGAGGGCTGGACCGTCGATGGGGCGATGGCCTTTCCTCTCGACGTCGAGCTGGAGGATCGCCTTGACAACGCGGAGGAGAAAATCCGCGACGGACGCCGCGAGCGCGACGAGAGCGCCCGCCGCGCCACCGAGACGCGGACGGAGCACGGTGAGGCGCTCCGCGCGGCTCGGGAGTGCGCGGAGGATCTCGGTCTGAACGGCGATGAGGATCCAGCGGCGACTGCCGGTGTGCGGTTGGAAACCCTCGACCGCCTGATCGCTCTCGGTGGTTCGACGCCTCCAGGCACGGCATCATGGCTGCCGGGCGCCGCCGCCGCCGTCATTTCCATCGCCACCATCGGAGCCGGCGTCGCGATGCACGACCTCCGTCTTGGCATTGCGGGTGCGCTGCCCGGGCTGCTCGCTGTGTTTCTGCTGGTCCGGACCTGGCTGATAAGGCGGCGGGGAATTCCGCCGGAAGCGGAGGCCCTCCTTCCCGTGCTCGGCCTCGAGGAGCCCCCTGAGCCCGCACAACTGATGGAGATGAAGCAGACCCTCGATGGGTGCCGCGAACTCTGGGAGGCTGAGGTTGGGCTTGGCCGTGGGGCCGCGGCCCGCGAGACGGCGGCGCGGGAGGCCGCCGAACGCCTCGAAGGCGTTTGGGGAGAGTGGCTGCGCTGGTTGGACGATCACGGCTTGCGCACCTCATCGGACCAGCCGGCAAGCGTTCGCCGGATCTTGCGACAGCTTCGGGAGCTGCGCCTGAAGGTCGAGGCACGCCGGGAGCTCGAAAGCCAGATCAGCCGACGCCGCGCCTCCTGCGAGGAGTTCGTCAAGCAGGCCGGCGACTTTGGCCTCGTCCCCGAGAAGCTCGATCCGGTTGCGGCCTTCGAGGATCTGGGGCACGAGGTGCGATCCCTCCTCGGCCGACTCTCGCTGGCGCGAAGGGCGTCAGAGGCGCGTCGAGATCTGGATGCCGCGAGGAATCTGGCCGAGGAGCGCGCCGCGGCTGCGGAAGCCCGCACCGAGTCGGCGCGCGCCGGGCTGGCCGGTTTGCTCGAAGGTGTGGCCGCCGATGGTGAAGCCGCGGTCTCGGACCTGGCTGCGGCGGCGGCGGTGGCCCGCCGGCAGGCGGCGGAGACCGAGGAGGAGCGCGACGGCCTGCTCGAGGAACGCGGCACCCTCGATGGAAAGCTGCAGCGTGGGGCGGAGGAGAGCGCCTCCGCGGAGCTGCGGCTGCGCGAGGCGGGCCTGATGGAGAGGCTCGCCGAAGCACTCGAGTCCTTCGCCGTCGCGAAGGTCGCGGCGGGGTTGCTCGAGGAATCGCTCAAGGTCTTCGAGGCGGAGCGCCAGCCGGACGTCATTCGGCGCGCCCAGGATATTTTCTCGGCCCTGACCGGAGGGCGGTACACGCGGCTGGCGACACCGCTCGGTCAATTCGCGCCGTCGGTCACCGACGGCGCCGCGGTAGGCAAGCCGCCTGAGCAGCTCTCGCGGGCGACTGCGGAGCAGCTCTTCCTCGCCCTACGGCTCAGCTACATCGAGAACCTGGCCGGGGCACACCCGGCCCTGCCGGTGCTCATGGACGACGTGCTGGTGAACTTCGACGACGAGCGCCGGCGGGCGGCGGCACGGGTGATCGCCGACTTCGCCGGCAGCCGGCAGGTGGTCTTCTTTACCTGTCACCCGGCGACGGTCGAGGTCTTCGCATCGGTGGCGGGGGAGCACACGCGGCTGGAGCTTAGCTGATCACGCCCGCCGGCGTTGGCGCAACCTGCCCCAGGCACGATATAGATCGATCACACCGTGGAAGTAGCGCGGGGGCTTGGGCTGGCCGCGACGCGGGTCCCCCGCCGGCTCGAGCAGGGTCTCCCACTTGATGATGTTGGCTTCGTAGTAGAGGGCCACGAAGGCGCGGAAGAGCCGGTGGCCGATGCGGCCTGGGGGGATCCAGAACGCCCCTGCCAGATCGATGAACACGATTTGTCCGTCCGGGCGGACGAGCACGTTTCGGTACGCCCGGGCGTCGAGGTGAAGGAATCCAAGCGCGGTAAGGCGCTCCATCGCTGCACGCAGCTGCGCGAGATAGTCCTCGCGGCGGGATGCGATGTCTGAGACGAGGGCTAGTGAGATGCCTTCGATCTTTTCGACTGCCAGGGCGTCGGCATCGAGTCGTCCAATGAATACGGGAAAGCAGGGCATGGCGTCCAGGTAGGAGTAGGCGCGGCACTCGCGTCCTACCTCCAGGCGTCCGATCAGGCGTCGCCACCACGCGCGGGCGGAAAAGTCCTTCACCACCATCCGTCCGTGCCCCAGGTCGACGACCGTGACGTCGGCCTTGAACGGTGCGCCGCGGGTCAGGTACTCCTTCTCCGCGGCGTCGAGCTCGTCGCGGGTCGGTAGGCGGAGGAGCGTCGGCTCGGCCGCCGGTCCGGCCGGTGCGGATTGCTGCGGGGGTTTTGACGAAGGCATCGTCTACAATCTCACCATGGGCGCCATTATTTCACAGGCCGAAGGCGGGCCCGCGTTGGGAGACCTCGCCGAGACGGCTCCCATGCACCGCATCGAAGGGCGGAACGCGACCAAAGCGGACGTCCTCTTCTACGAGATCGACGGCTCGCGGGTGGCGGTAAAGACATACGCCCCAAGGGGTTTCTTCATCCGCCACACCCTCGGCCGTTGGTTGATTCGCCGGGAGGCGAGAGCCTACGAGGAGGGGTCCGGGGTGGATGGCCTGCCCGCCTTCCTGGGTCGGCAGGGCTCCTTTGCGCTGGCCACCGAGTGGGTGGACGCGGAGCCCCTGAGCTCGCATCAGGACGAAGCGCTGGATCCTGAGATCTTCGATCGCCTGGCCGGAATCCTCGACGAACTCCATGGCCGGGGGGTGGCCTTGGCGGACCTCCACCACCGGGACGTGCTGCTGAGCGCCAACGGTGATCTGTACGTGATCGATCTGGCAACCGCCTGGGTTCTCGGGAAGCGGCCGTGGCCGCTCCGGCGCCTCCTCTTCGAGCGTTTTTGTGAGTCCGACCGGGTCAACCTGGCGCGGATGCGGGCGCGGTTCACCGGCGGCGATGTGGAGGCGGCGGTGGCCTCGGTGAGCCCGGCTGCGGCTGTATGGCACCGCCGGGGCCGGAGGGTGAAGGGGTTGTTGGACCGGCTGCGCGGCAAGCGTCGCTGAGCAAGCAGGTCGCAGGCTACAGGTCTCAGGTCGCAGGCTACAGGTCTCAGGTCGCAGGCTACAGGTCTCAGGTCTCAGGCTACAGGTCTCAGGTCGCAGGTCGCACCAAGATCGTTGATTGGACTCCTGCGATGAAAAGCCCTATTTGTGACTTTCGAATGAAACCTGGGACCTGAAGCCTGAAACCTGAGACCTGTGAC
>DAOWFV010000091.1 GCA_030637805.1 Acidobacteriota bacterium
GGGGGACCTGTCCTGCAACGCCTCGTCGATGGTGGCGAAGAAGCGGCTCATCCCCGCGGCATCCAGCTCCTCGATTTCCGGTACGATCCTCACCGCCAGAACCCGGAGGAACTCGGCCTTTTCTTGAGAGAGTGATTTCATACGCCGATTGTACAGCGTCGGGTCGCCGTCCCTCAACGCCAAGGAATCAGACCTGAAGCCTGAGACCTGAAACCTGAGACCTGAGACCTGAAGCCTGAAGCCTGAAGCCTGTACCCCGGCGGGTGGATTCGAGTATCGAACGAACGCCGGTTCATTCCCGATTCCGAATTCTATTTCGCGTCCGCCCGACGCGCCCGCGCGCGGGCAGATCGCTCCAATATCCCTGATTGGCTCTTCGCGCCGGAAATTCCTAATTCCTAATTCCGAATTCCGAATTCCTGCCTACAATGGCCATGTGCGTATCATCACCACCCACCTCTCGGCGGACTTCGACGCCTTCGCGGCGGCGGTGTGTGCGCTGCGCCTCTATCCCGGTTCGCGGGTTCTTTTTCCTGGCTCCCAGGAGGCCGCGGTGCGCCGTTTCCTGGCCGACTCCGAGCTGAGCTTCCCCGAGCTCAAGCTGCGGCGGGCGCGCGCGGGAAAGCTGGAGCACGCGGTGGTGGTGGACACGCGCAGCCCCTCGCGCCTCGGCGAGGTCGCAAAGCTCCTCGTGCGCGACAAATGCCCCATCACCCTTATCGACCACCACCTGGAAGAGGACGGCGGACTTGACGCAGATGAGGTTATCGAACGCCCGGTCGGCGCCACCTGCACGATCATCGCCGAGCTCTTCCGCGAACGCGGAATCCAGCCCACCGACGAGGAAGCCAGCCTGATGCTAATGGGGATCTACGAGGACACCGGCGGCCTGTCCTACCGCGAGACCACCCCCGAGGACCTGCGGATCACCGCCTGGCTCCTCGAACAGGGCGGGATGCTGGAATGGGTTCGGCGGTGGGTACTCAAGGCCCTGCAGCCGGAGCAACTCGAGCTCCTCAACCGCATGGTGGAGGCGACCGAGGAGCTGGTCGTGGAGGAGGTCCCCGTAGCCCTGTCCATGCTCGAGGTGGATCGCTACCACGAAGAGGCCGCCTTCGTGGTCCACCGCTGGATCGAGATCTTCGAGATCGGCGTCGGCGCGGTGATGCTGGTGCGCCCGCCCAACATCAACCTCATCCTGCGGTCGCGCCTGCCCGGCCTGCACATGGGCAAGGTGGCCCAGCGCTTCGGAGGCGGCGGGCACGCGACCGCCGCGTCGGCCCGCATCTCGGGCGCGATGCCGGTGGAGGTACGCGAGCAGCTGGTGAAGGCCCTCGCCGAGGAGCTTCCGGCACCCGCAAGGGCTATTGACGTCGCCGCCCGCACGATCTTCACCGTCGACGACAGCGTAACCGTGGGCGACACCAAGGAGCGCATCAACCAGCTCCGGGTCAACGCCCTGCCGGTGCGCGACACCGAATCCGATGCGCTGGTGGGCCTCGTTACGCGCCAAATCCTCGACCGCGCCCTCTCCCACGGCATGGGCGAACGGCCGGTGCGGACGGTCATGCACCCCGAGCTTCCGACGGTTGCCGCATCGACCCCATTGGTCACCCTGCGTGACCTCTTTCTCGAACGGTCCTACCGATTCGTGGTGGTCGAGGAGGAGGGCCACCCCGCCGGCATCATCACTCGAATGGAGCTCTTCCGTCGCCTCTTCGAACATCAGCACGCGGCCGGAGCTGCCCTCGACCACCGCATGGCCGGTGCCCGACCGATGAGCCAGTCCATCACTCGCCTGCTGCGCGAAACCTCCCCGCCCTGGGTGCAGCGGCTGCTCGGGGCCATCCGGGAGGTGGCGGACTCGCAGGGAGTTCCGGTCTATTTGGTCGGCGGCATGGTGCGCGACCTCCTTCTCAAGCGTGCCAACGAGGACATCGATCTGGTGGTCGAGGGCGACGGCATTGCCTTTGCAGCGGCGCTCGCCGACGCCATCGGCGGACGCCACCACCCCCATGCTCCATTCCTCACCGCGGTGGTCTCCCTCCCCGACGGCCTGCGGGTGGACGTCGCCTCGGCCCGCACGGAGTTTTACCGCACGCCCGCCGCGCTCCCAGAGGTCGCGACCTCGCTCATCCGCCAGGACCTCTACCGCCGCGACTTCACCATCAACTCGCTCGCAGTGGCTCTCTCCGGCCAGCGCCACGGAGAGCTGGTGGATTTCTTCGGCGGGCGCAAGGACATCCAGCGCCAGGAGATTCGCGTCCTCCACTCGCTCTCCTTCATCGACGATCCCACTCGCGCCCTGCGCGCGGTGCGCTACGCCCGCCGCCTCGGCTTCCAGATCGCCCCCGACACCCGTAACCTGATCCAAACCGCTCTGGCCGAAGGCGTTTTCGAGCGCCTCTCGGGCCAGCGCCTGCGGCGCGAGCTGGAGTACCTGCTCGCCGAACCCCACCCGGCGGCGGCGCTGGCATTGGTGGCGGAGCTCGGACTCCTCCCCGCGATCTCTCCGGACCTGATGTGGAGCGAGGCGATACGCAGCAACCTCATGGAGGTAGAGGGGCAGCTTGCCTGGTACCGGCTCGAGGAGCTGGGGGCGGAGCCCGAACCGTGGATCCTCTACCTCGGCGGGCTCGCCCTTCGCGCCGGAGCGGAGGCGGTGGCCGGCCTCGGGCGGCGCCTACAGCTGGTCGGCGCCCTCCACGATCGCTTTGTCGCTCTGCCGGAGGAGGTGGCGGCGATAACCCGGGCGGCCTCGTCGGATCTGCCGCGGTCGCAGAGGGTGCGCCTGGTGGAGGGGCAATCAGTCGAGGCCCTGCTGCTCGGAATGGCCGGCCTCGAGCTCGAGGAGCGGCGGGAGGTGGCCGATGCGGTCGAGGCGGCGGTGCGCGTACAGGCGCCGGTGAGCGGCCGCCAGCTCCTTGACGCCGGCGTGTCCCCGGGCCCGCACGTGGGTCGCACCCTGAAGCTCACTCGCGATGCCCTCGTCGACGGCGTGATCACCGAAGACGAAGCCCTGGCGTGGGCCCTCTCGACCTCCAGGTCCCTGGGTTTAGGCGACGGCGTATGAGGACCCACCATTTTTTCTCCGTCTTTTTCGCCCTCCTCGCGTGCGTGGTGCAGGCCCAAGCCCCGGTGCCGGTGGCGGAGCGGGTGGTCACCCACCGCGACCAGACCACCCGGGTCACACTCTTCAGCAACCGCACTGTAGTGGTCACCATCCGCGAGGATAACGAGCAGGGCTTCGTTCGCCGCACCACCCTCGGCACGGACGCGTTCATGGTCTATCTCAACGCCCTGCAGACCGATGCGGAAGCCCTTGGCGAGGCGCCCGTTTCCTCGCAGGTCGACACCTCCCATTCCGAGGTCATTCTCACCCTGCACGTGGGGCCGGACGCCCCGCGGCTGCTCCGCTTCTCGCCGATGGCCGTGGTCTCGCTGCCGCTTGCACGAATCATGGGCGCCCTCGACGACCTCGAAACCCAGGTGCTCGAGGCCAGTCCCTCGGCCGAGGAGCTGCGCACCTGGGCGCCACGGAAGGGGGACCGCGTGCAGCTCTTCACCAGCGCTTACGCCGTGGTCGTCGAGGTGGGGGAGGACGGGACCCTGGTCCTCGAGCACGAGGAGACCTTTATCCGTGAGATCGTGCCGGCCGGCAGCCGCGACCAGGTGATTCTCCACGTCGTGGAGCGCGATCGGTGAGGATCACCGGCGGGGAGTGGCGCTCGCGCAGACTGCGTGGGCCGGGCCGCTCGATGCCTCTCCGGCCCACCCCGGATGCCCTGCGCGAACGCGCCTTCGCGGTGCTCGGCGAAGAGGTGCTCGGCGCGCGTTTTCTCGATCTCTTCGCGGGCACCGGCTCGGTTGGTCTGGAGGCCCTGTCGCGCGGCGCTCGCTCGGCGGTCTTCGTCGAGCGCCACCGTGCGGCGGCGCGTCTGATTACCGAGAACTGCACAGCATTCGGCCTCGACGAGGACCGCGCCCGCGTGCTGGTCCGGCCGGCCCTGGCCGCGGTGGAAGAGCTCACCGGCCGGAGCGAGCTTTTCGACCTCGCCTGGGCCGATCCGCCTTTCGAGCACTGGCGACAGGGGCTGGAGGCCCTCACCGCAGCGTTCGAAATCGGCCTCCTCGAGCCCTCGGCCACCGCCTGCCTCGAGTGCCCGGAGCAGGCCGAGGTGGAAGGAGCCCTGGCGGCAGGGCTGAGGGTCGAGCGAAATCTCTCCGGAGGCGCCTCCAGATTGGTGATGATCGCGAGGAACCGGTAGAAATACGAAGGTTAACAAGACTCATTAGCAGACTGTAGTATCGTGGTGCCGGCTGGAGGGTTCTCAGAGATGGCGCTGCTTCGCCCAAAACACCAGCGGAAGCGAACAAAACTCCGCGCCTACACCACCATCACGTGCCCGCACAACGGACACCAGGTGGGTTGGTGCCGCAGTCTGTGCGAACCGATCGACGGCCAGGGCGACTGCGGCCGTGTGGCGCCCCACTCACTGGTTGGTCGCACCCAGGCCGCGATCGCGAGTTACAAAGCGAGATCCCTCAAGCTCGGTTCCGATTACTGACATCACTCCTCGCGAAGCGCCGAGTACCACGCCGTCATTTCATCCCAGGCGTCATCCTGGGTGACGTCATCATCGAGCAGATCCGCGAAGTCGAGACCCCTCACGTCACACAGATACTCCACCAACACGTGCCAGCGAAAATGACGCCGATCGAAGGACGTGACAGGGGGCTGCCAGTTTCGGTCGTCGAGCAGCAGCCCGACGCGCTCCCCAAGGTCGTGGTTGGGATCTGCGGCGGCGGCGGCGAGATTGGCGGCGAAGTCGGCGTATCCCTCCGACTTCCACGGCGGCAGACCACGTTCGCCAAGCGCACCGATCGCGGGGACCATCTGCAGGTGTGCGACCTCGTGGGCGATCGCTGCCGACCACGAACCCTGCAACCGTGAGTGCAGAGGTCGGCCGCCGTTGCGTCGCCCGATGGCTTCAATCCTCTCCTCGGAAAAGAACGCATTGTTGGCCGCCGAGATGACCAGCGCCTGCCCGGCGTGCCTCTTGCCGGCCAGCTTGTTGATAAACACGAAGAGTCGCTGTGACCGACAGACGAATACGCGGGGGTTTTTGGCTCCGCGATAGAGCTCCATCGCTTCAACGCGGCCCCGCGCGTCGTCGAGAACCA
>DAOWFV010000252.1 GCA_030637805.1 Acidobacteriota bacterium
AAAAGGCTTGACATTGCAGGAACCCAACCGACAATCTTGGTGCGACCTGCGACCTGCGACCTGCGACCTGCGACCTGCGACCTGCGACCTGCGACCTGCGACCTGCGACCTGCGACCTGCGACCTGCGACCGCATCGAGCATCGAGTATCCAGTATCGAGTATCAGAAACGGCGGGCGGTCTACCGAAGATCTTCCCGAATCGCTTCTGCGATGCGTTCCGCGTGGTCCTCGATCTCGACGGCGTTTTCCCCCTCCACCATCACCCGCGCCAGCGGCTCCGTGCCCGAGTAGCGGAGGAGAACCCGACCCCGGCCGACGAGTGAGCGCTCGGTGTCCGCCAGCTCTCGGATGACCCGCGGCAGCTGATTGAAGGGCAGTTTGCGAGGAACCGGGATGTTGAGCAGGATCTGCGGTAGGCGCTCGAGATCCGACAGGGCGGAGATGGGAATCCCCTGCCGGGCGGCGATGGCGAGGACGTGGGTGCCTGTCAGGAGACCATCCCCCGAGACCCCGTGGTGGGAGCAGATCACGTGCCCCGACTGCTCGCCGCCGAGAACGGCGCCGTGCCCGGTCATCGTCAACCAAACGGCGCGGTCACCCACCGAGCAGCGGATCATCTCCAAGCCGTCTGCGCGCAGAGCGCGTTCAAGACCGAAGTTGCTCATCACGGTCGCCACCACCCGGCCGCCGGCGAGGTTCCCCTCCCGGTGCAGCTGACGCGCCCAGGCGAGGAGGATGTCGTCACCGTCCAGAATCCGACCGGCCTCGTCGACCAGAACCGCGCGATCCGCATCACCGTCGAGAGCGAGGCCCCCGTCGGCGCCTCGTTCCACGACGGTCTCAGCGAGGCTCTTGGGAGCGGTCGCACCGCACCCGGCGTTGATGTTGTGACCGTCGGGGCTCGAGGCGATGGCGGTGACCCGGGCACCGAGGCGTTCGAGCAGCTGTTGGGCGATTCCCGAGGCCGCGCCGTTGGCGGCGTCTACGACCAGGTAGAGCCCCGCGAGGGGCTCCGAGACCTCGTGGCTCGCCACCAGAAACTCGAGATAACGCTCGCTGAGAGAGGGATCGGGCGCCGGAAGATCGGGTCCCACGACGGCGACCATTTCGCCGATGCGGGCCTCGAGATGGCGCTCACGCTCGTCGGCCAGCTTTTCTCCCCCGGGGCTCAGAATCTTGATTCCGTTGTCCTGCGCCGGGTTGTGGGAAGCCGAGATGACAACCCCAGCGGCACAGTCACTGTCGCGGAGCAGGTGGGAGACGGCGGGGGTCGGGAGCACGCCGCCCCAGGTTACGACGCCTCCTTTGGCCTGAAAGCTGCCTGCGAGCCACTCCGCGAGTGGGACGGTCGAAGCTCTGGTATCACCGGCGAGGAGGATGCGCGGCCTCGGGCACCGGGCGGCCAGATCCTCGGCGAGCGCAGCGCCCAGCCGGCGAACGGTGTTCTCATCCAATGGCCACTCGAACGCGCGGCCTCGGATACCATCGGTTCCAAAAAGGGTGTCCATCGTCATTCCTATTGCCGGCCGTGCGAACACGCAGGTCGGTTCCCACATTCGGCGTCCGAGGAGGTTCCCACGTACAAGGCTTGCGCGTCAACCCACCGCCAGAAGCGGATGTGGCCGCAGCCGGGGATCGCCGGCGAGCGGCCACCCGCTTCTGGCGGTGGGTCACGGCGCCCGCCTTGGTCACGGCGTAGCCCAGAGGGCGAAGCCGGGAGGGCGCCAGTAACCCACCGGAAACTGTCGCCTCGCCGTCCTAGCAACGAACGCCGGCGAGCGGTCACCCGCACTCTGGGAGTTTTTAGTTTTGAGTTTTGAGTTTTCCGTCACAAGGGCCCTGAGGAGTCAGGAGTCCGCTTCTGGCGGTGGGTCACGGTGCCGGCAATTGAGAATTCAAAATTGAGAATTGAGAATTCTATCCCCTACGGGCTTCTACTCAGGCGGCAGCTCGGCTTCCAGTACCGGCTCTGGAACGATGTCCACGGTGACCAGAATCAGCCCGACGCCGAGAGCGCGCAACAGCGGGTCCGGCAGCCGAGGCTGAACGCTAGCCTCAACCGAGCCCGCGGCCCCCTCCACCGAGAGCGGGGTGGTCTCGACAAACTCCAGCGAGAGCACAAGGCTCTCCGGGCCCTGGACAGTGATCTGTGGCGGAACCACCTTCACCTCGCTCTTGATGAACCCGGGCGCGGGAACTCCGTCGATCGTCGGTCGGACCGCGACCTGTCGGGTTTCCTGACGCTCGAGCTCGAGGGTGATTGCTGGCGGATCCACGCTGACGACATCCACCTCGGCCGGCAGCGGGATGTCGCTCTCGTTGATGGGGTAGGAGTTGAGCCCGGGCCGTGCATCGGAGAGGTCGAGGAGGACCTCGGGGGGGTTGCGCGAGTCGAGGGCTCGGGATAGGGGACCGCGAAGCTGAATCGAGATCGTGTCGGGCACGCTCGAGGTGAGGACCAGGTCGCGGGGGATGTTGACAAGGGTGAGGTGCGCCTTGACCCCGCGCACGGAGATGTTCTCGCTGCGCTCCGCGGCCAGGGCATACCACAGCAGGAAGGCGGCGAGGATGGCTACCAGGAACTGCACGGGATATCGTGGGCGGAGCATTACGCGCCGACCTCCTCAAAGGGGTGGAGTTGGAAGAGATGTTCGGCGAGGGCATTGCGAAGCGTGGTTTCGTCGAGAGGACGCAGCAGCTGCTCTGCGACCGCGAGGGAAATTGTCCCCGTCTCCTCGGAGACCACGATGACCAGCGCGTCGGTCTCCTCGGTGAGGCCGATCGCCGCGCGGTGGCGAGTGCCGAGCTCGGAGGATAGCTCGTGGCGGGTGGTCAGGGGCAGGAAGCACGAGGCGGCCACCATTCGCTCGCCGCGGAGGATCACCGCTCCGTCGTGCAGGGGGGTCCCGGGGATGAAGATGTTGAGGATCAGGTCGTAGGAAAACTTCGCTTCCAGCGAGATCCCGGTGTCCGCCCAAGCGGCGAGGGAGTCACGGCGCTCGATGGCGATCAGCGCCCCGATTCGCTTCGAGGCCAGGGCCTGCACCGCCAAGGCCAGCTCGTTGACCATCACTGAACCCTCCTCGGCGCTGCGTCCCCAGGGGAAGAAGGCGGTCGACCCGAATGCCGTCAGCATTCTGCGGATCTCCTGCTGGAAGAGCACAATGATGGCGATCGGCAAGAACACCAGGAGATTGGAAAGGATGGTGGAGAGGGTGATCAGCCCGAGGTTCGAGGCTGCAAGGTAGAGGGCGAGGATGATGACGATGCCCCACAACATCTGCATCGCCCGCGTGCCCCGGAGAAGGACCAGCAGGGCGTAGATGAGCAGTGCGACGGTGAGTATGTCGGCTATGTCGGCGATCGAGACCTGGAGGTTCGTGAGCTCACGAAGGAAGCCGAGCAGCCAGTTCATGCTGTGGCCTCACGAACGAGCATGGCGATTTCCAAGAACTGCGCCGTTTCTTCCGGGTCGTGCGTCCGGACAACCGCCGTCGGTGTTTCGACGACCGAGATCAGCGCGCCGAGCGTGCCCGGAAGGCGATCGGCCACCGGTGCGCCCGTGATGCGGCCGATGAAGGATTTTCGCGACGGACCGACCACCACCGGGTGACCCAGACTTGCCAGGTCGGGCAGAGCCTTCAGAAGGGCGAGGTTTCCCGCGTCGTCCTTGCCGAAGCCCACGCCGGGGTCGAGCCACACCCTGTGCGGGGGGATTCCGTACTTGACCGCATCCGCTGCCCGTCGCCTTAGGAAGGCATGTACCTCGGCCACCACGTTGGTATAGGAGGTGTCGGTCTGCATGGTCCGTGGTTCGCCACGCATGTGCATGAGCACGATGGCGCCGCCGCTCGCCGCTACCAGCTCGAGCATCCCGGGTGCGGAGGCAGCGGTGACATCGTTGATCAGGTCGGCGCCTGCGGCGAAGGATTCGTTAGCCACCTCGATCTTCGAGGTGTCGACCGACAGTACAGCATCGGGGTGGCGGCGGCGCAGCTCGGTGATCACGGGAATCACCCGCCGCAGCTCCTCGGTCGCGTCCACCGGGAGCGCACCGGGGCGGGTGGACTCACCGCCGATATCGATCACGATCGAGCCTGCTGCGAGCATCTGCTCGGCCCGGTCGAGGGCGTCCCCGAGCTCGAAGTGACGGCCACCGTCGGAAAAGGAGTCAGGGGTGCAGTTGAGGACGCCCATCACCACCGGCCGTCCTCGCGGCCAGAGCCCGTCGAGTCGCTGGGGACGCCTGGAGGTATCAGTCCTCCGACGTCGTGTCTGGGGCGGTGGGTGGTGGGTCATTCTCAATTCCTATTTCCTGATTCTCAATTCCTCCGTGGGTCTTCCCTTCCGCCTGTTCTTTGACCTCCTCAACCGCCCTCTCTTTCTTCCGTTTGATTTTGTCGACGTCGAGATCCGAGTGCAAGGCGAGAAGCTTGTAGATCTCCTCGCCGTCGAGCACCTCGTGTTCGAGCAGGGCAGCTGCAATCCCCTCCAGCGTCTCCTGGTTGGCCTCGAGAATCTCTCGGGCCTTGCCATAGGCGGCGTTGACAAAGCCGCGAATTTCATCGTCGATCTGGACCGCGGTGGCCTCCGAGTAGTCCTGGTGGCGGGCGAACTCCTTGCCCAGGAAGATGGATTCCTCGCGCTTGCCGAAGGTCACGGGACCCATGGCGGGGCTCATACCCCACTCGCAGACCATCTTACGCGCCAGCTCGGTGGCGCGTTCGAGATCGTTGCCGGCGCCAGTGGTCATCTTGCTCGAGCCGAAGATGATCTCCTCTGCCAGCCGGCCGCCCATGAGCACCTGCAGATTGGCCTCGAGATAGCTCCGGGGGTATGTGTAGCGGTCCTCGAGCGGGAGCTGCTGGGTGAGACCGAGGGCCATCCCCCGGGGGATGATGGTGACCTTGTGGAGCGGGTCCGCCTCCGGTACCAGCACCGCCACCAGGGCGTGGCCCGCCTCGTGGTAAGCGGTGAGGCTCTTCTCCTCCTCGGACATCACCAGCGAGCGCCTCTCCGAGCCCATCATCACCTTGTCCTTGGCGAACTCGAAATCCGCCATGTCCACCTTCATCTTGTTGAACCGGGCGCCGCGCAGGGCGGCCTCGTTGACCATGTTGGCGAGATCGGCGCCGGTGAAGCCCGGCGTCGAGCGGGCCAGCACCACCAGGTCGACGTCCGAGGCGAGCGGGATGTCCCTGGTGTGGACCTTGAGAATGCCTTCGCGTCCCTTGACGTCCGGCGGGTTGACCACGATTCGGCGGTCGAATCGGCCGGGACGGAGAAGTGCCGGGTCGAGGACGTCGGGGCGGTTGGTGGCGGAAATGAGGATGACCCCCTCGTTGGACTCGAATCCGTCCATTTCCACCAGGAGCTGGTTCAGCGTCTGCTCGCGTTCGTCGTGGCCGCCGCCGAGGCCGGCGCCTCGGTGGCGTCCCACCGCGTCGATCTCGTCGATGAAGATGATACACGGGGCGTTTTTCTTGCCCTGCTCGAAGAGGTCGCGCACCCTTGATGCCCCGACACCGACAAACATCTCCACGAAGTCCGAACCGGAGATCGAATAGAAGGGTACCTCCGCTTCGCCGGCGATTGCCTTGGCGAGAAGGGTCTTGCCGGTGCCCGGCGCGCCCATGAGCAGAACCCCCTTAGGGATCTTGCCGCCGAGACGCTGGAACTTCTTCGGGTCCTGGAGAAACTCGATGATCTCCTCGAGCTCCTCCTTGGCCTCGTTGACGCCGGCAACATCGCCAAAGGTGACTTTCTTCTGGTCCGGGGTCAGGAGCCTGGCCTTGGACTTGCCGAAGGACATCGCCTTGGTCCCGCCGGCCTGCATCTGGCGGAAGAACACGAACCACAGACCGACCAGGATCAACAGCGGCGCCCAGGACAGCAAGGCGGTGAGCATGCGTCCGTCGGATGGTTTCTCCACCTTGATCTCGATGCCATGCTCGCGAAGATCCTTGATCAGATCGTCGTAGCCCGGGTTGTAGGTGTAGAGGTCATACCGGGGTTTGGGGCCATCGCCCGCGTCACCGGCGTGGGTGGAGCGGATGTAGATCTCCTCGCCCTTGATCAACACCTTGACAACCTGGTCGTCGCCGACCTGGTCGAGGAACTGCGAAAAGGCGATCTCCTGACTCGTCGAGGAGTAGCCTCGGAGCACCTGCAGGATCAGCAGGACGCCCACGAGGATCACGATCCACATGAGAACGGTGCGTACAGTTTGATTCACTCTGAACTGTCCTCCGGCGCCCACCCTTTTGGGCGGGGCCTTTGGGAGAACCCCACCTCCTACCGGGGTTGTTCCCTTTTCCTTCTGATCTCAGCCCTGGTCGACGATACAGAGGTCGGGACGGTTGGTGTGTTCACCGTGGCCGGGCCCGAGACCATAGCCCACGAGGAAGCCTTCAGGTGCATCGTCGATGATCGCGTAACGCGCGCTGAGGTTGACGCTTCGTAATTGCGGCTTGTCCACCAACGCCGCCACCTCGACCGAGGCCGGGTTCTGCTGGCTGAGATGTGTGATGAGGTAATTTTCAGTGATGCCCGAGTGGAACACGTCCTTGAGAATCAACACATTGCGGTCACGGACATCGACCTGCGTGGCGTAGGTCAGGCTCACGACCTCGCCGTGGTCACCGGGGGAGGTCGTGACGTTGACAAACTCGTAGTCCACCGGGCGGGGCATGGATCGGGCGAGATCGGCGAGAAAGAATGCAGCTCCCTTGAGGATCCCCACAAGCACCAGCTCCCGGTCACCGTAATCATTGGCGATTGCAGAGGCAACCTCGGTCAATTTTTCGCGGATGCGATCGGCGGTGTAGATCACCCGAAGGTTGCTCATCTGCGAATCACCTCCACTACCAGGTCTTCCCGGCTTGAAGCAGCCGGAGCCTGCCACACTCCTGGAATCCAGTAAATCTTATCATCTTCGCAGAATACGGGCCATGCCCGCCGCAGATGTCGCGGCAGTGACTTCGCCAGGAGCCGCTGGACCGGCACCTCTTTGCGGTCGACCTCCACCTGCTCCCCGGGATGCGTATTTCGGACTCCGAGGCCGACCCCGGTGGGCGGGCGCCACCGCCAACGAAGCCCGGCTTCGGGTCCCGGGGTTTCCCGGATCCGAATCTGCCAGCCGGGGAGCGGGAGTTCGACGATCTCACCGGGTACGAGGCCGAGGTCGTAGGCTGCGGGGGGC
This sequence comes from Acidobacteriota bacterium, assembly GCA_030637805.1. Classification (GTDB taxonomy): domain Bacteria; phylum Acidobacteriota; class Thermoanaerobaculia; order Thermoanaerobaculales; family Sulfomarinibacteraceae; genus Sulfomarinibacter. The sequence goes on from DAOWFV010000252.1 coordinate 7,203, forward strand.
TGCGGCGGTTCCAGCCAGAGGTGGCGGCGAGCGAGACGCAGC
>DAOWFV010000204.1 GCA_030637805.1 Acidobacteriota bacterium
CCCCGCGCCGATAATTCCGAATTCCTAATTCCGAATTCCTAATTCTTTTCGGGCTGCTGTGTGCGTTTCCATCGCAAGACCCTCGGGGCGTTCTTGATGTTGACCCGGGCCACCAGCGTCGAGTTCCAGTCGTTGCGTCGCCCGATCGCCGTCACCTCCACCTCCCAGGCGCCCGCGGAGCGCACGGTGCTGGCGATCGACCCTCCCGCGAAACCGCGCTCGGAGATTCCTGCGAACGTCTTCTTGACGGCAAGCTCCGCCATGGTTTCCGCCATCGCGGCGTCCGAGAGCGCGACCAGCCGCACGGATCGCTCCTCGAGCACCACACCCGCCGCGCGGGACTGCACCTCCGCCGTGACCGCGACTACCGTGATCGCGACCAGGGTCAGGGCCGCCAGGGCGAAGACCAGGGCCGAGCCCCGCTCACGATCGCCCGCGCCTACCACCTCGTCCCTCCCCCACTGCCGCGAAGAGCGAAGCGAAGGTTTTCGGTACGCCGCACGCGGTCAAAGCCGACCGTTCGCGAGGCGTGCTGCTCGGGCTCCGGGTGCACCAGGTAGCCGATGCGGAGGTCGACAACCCCGGGCGCCGGAGATTTCCACCACCAGGCGGTGACCTCGCGCAGCAGGACCTGTTCATCAGACGGCGGGCCCACCGCGGCCCCTGTTCTCCGCATGAGCCGGCCGTCATCAAGCTCGAACGACACCACCGTCCCATCCTGGGCCCACAGCTCGAGCGGGCCCTTGCTCCAGGCGAATGCCGCCGACCTCAGCCCTGCTGCGTCTTCGACGTCGCCGCGTAGGCGGGTGACGACGTGAGCCACCAGCGGGTTGCGGACCGATCTCCCGGTGGCGCCGAGGAGGGTCATAGAGTGGGTCACCAGATCCGCGGCCACCAGGACCATCAGGCCCAGGAGGACGAGCACCACCAGCAGCTCGGCCAGAGAGGTGCCGCGCTCAGCTCTCATCCTCATGGCTTCCACATCTGGGTGGTCACGGTCACCACCATCTCCTCGCTGCGAACCACCGCCCGCGCCTCGACCCGAACCTCATAGAGCCCGGTCAGGGAACGCGGCGTCACCTGCACGCTCGTCGTCACCCGCGCGGAGGACTGGGGAGGAAACTGATCGCTGAGATCCACCGCGCCGACGGTGAACGGCAACGCCTCGCCGCGAAGGCTCTCGAGAATCACCTCGGCGGCCCGCACCAGGTCGGCGCGCGTCTCGAGCCGCCGCGCCGCACTCATGTGGGCGTCGAGGAAGCCCGCCGCGACCACGATGGCCATGCCAAAAATGGCAAGTGCGGTCACCGCCTCGAGGAGGCTGAAGCCTCGCTGGCGCCTTCTAGCCCGCACTTCTCACCGGGTTTCTACTACGGACAGCGAATGGCAGCCATCTGTCGTGCCTTTCGCGCATCGTGCTCCTCAACGTAGTGTAACTACGCCTACGTCGCCCGATCCGCGAAAAACCCAACATCTGACTACCCTTCGCCGTCCTCGTCTAAAACCCGGTGAGAAGTGCGGGCTAGTTGCCGGCATCGAAGCCGTCCCAACCCCCCGGGTGCAGATGCGCCTATGCCCCTTGACCCAACAACTCCTTCAGCTTGGCCTGCGACCTTTCCTCCACCTCGTCGTGGAGGGAACCGCCGTGAGAGTCCATGGTCACCATCACCGGGAAGCGCTCGACCTGGATCACCCACAGGGCCTCGGGCACCCCGAACTCCTCGAGCATGAACACCTTTTCCACCCTGGGGATGGCGCGGGCAAGCACCTGGGCGGCGCCGCCCACCGCGTGCAGGTAGACGGCCCCACAGCGCGCCAAGCCGTCGAGGGTCTTTGCCCCCATGCCGCCCTTCCCGATCACTCCGCGCAGGCCGTAACGACAGATCACGTCCGCCTGGTAGGGCTCCTCGCGGATCGAGGTCGTCGGTCCGGCCGCCACGAAATCGTAGGAGCCGTCCTCGTTTTCGCCCACCACCGGGCCACAGTGATAGATCACCGAGTCCTTGAGATAGGGGACCACCTCGTCGCGCTGCTCCTCGATCAGCCACTTGTGGGCCTCGTCTCTCCCGGTGATCATGCGGCCGCTGAGCTCCACGAAATCCCCCACGCTCAGGTCCCGGATCGTCTTCTCGCTTGCAGGAAGTTTCAGCTCAGCCATTGCACCTCTCCCCCCTCGTCGATGCTCACCGCCGCCTTGCGATCGGCCCAGCACATGTAGGAGACGGTCACGAAGTAGCACGCGGGAAGTCGATCGAGGACTCCGATCTTGACCGCGAGCAGCGTCGTTTTGCCGCCAAAACCCATGGGACCGATGCCGAGCTCGTTGCCCTCGGCGAGCAGACGCTCCTCGAGCTCGGCCAGCTCCGGTGCAGGGTTGGTGTCCTTCAACGGACGTAGAAGCTGCCGCTTGGTCTCCTCGAAGGCCGAGACCCGGTCGCCGCCGATGCAGATGCCGAGCACACCCGGCGCACATCCCTTGCCCTGGGCCTGGAAGACCGCGTCGAGCACGGCCCGCCGCACGCCCTCGAGATCACGGCCGGCGCCGAGCCGTCCATCGGGGAGCTTGTACTGAGCCCCGACGTTTTCACTGCCGCCGCCCTTGAGGATCATCCTCACCTCGATCCGCGGCTCGTCCCACTCCTCGAAGTGGAGGAAGGGGATGCCGCGACCCGCACCGGTGCCCGTATTGGCCCCGGTGAGGGTGTTCACCGCGTTGGGACGAAGGTAGCGGCGCGAGGTGGCCTCGCGAACCGCCGCCCCGAAGTCCTCCTTCAGGCGGCGCGTGCTGACCCCCACCGGGTAGTGGATCCAGGCCACCGGCGTACCGGTGTCCTGGCAGATGGGGGCCGAGTCCTCCCGCGCCATGTCAACGTTTGTAAGAACGGTATCGAGGGCGATGCAGGCCAGCCCCCCTCCTTCCTCCCCGGCCCGGCCCTCCTGCAAGGCCTCGAGAACATCCGCGGGCAGCTCGGTCGAGGCCCTTCGGATCAACTCCACGAAGGTCTCGGTGTAACTCTCGGTGGCACTCATCGGCACCTCCCTCGATAATTTCTCTTAACTCAGGATTTTCTTTTTCATGATCAATATCTCGAGCGCGATCCCGGCCTTTTGCGCGGCCGGGAGCAACTTGTTCTGCACCCCTTCGGGAAGCGACGCGCCGGGCACGTCACCGAGCAGGTAGGCCACGACCCTGTTCTTCACCCGAACCGGAAAGATCGCCATTTCCCGCGGCGCGGGCTCGCCCATTACCTGCATCAGCACATCGTTCACCGGACTGCTCGGCACCTGTCCACAGAAGGTGTCGGCGCCGGCGACCTCAGAGAAGATCGACGGCAGCTCGAGCGAGATCGCGAAGGACTGTACGTCGTCCACTACCACCACGGCGCCCCGGGCCATCCAGCCCACCACCCGTCCCGAATGCACCGCAAAGAGGGAGCACCGGTCAAGCACAGATGTGGCGCGGCGCAGGAGGAGCTCGCCGATCTCGTCCCGGCCTCCGGCCGCGTGCAGCAGCGCCCTGAAGCTCTCGTCGTCAAGACCCTCCGCCGCCGCCAAGGTGCCCATCTCGGCGACCGGCGCCAGGCTCGGGAAGGCCGCGGCAAGCGGTGCCGCCTGCACAGAGGAGCGGCCTTCGGCACGCAGCAGGTCCGACGGTTGCAGCGGCGGGGCCGCCCACAACCGCTCCCAGCCGTTAGCGCGGACTGGTGGCGCGTGAGCCCTGGTCCCGCTTTCGGCGTCCTCGGGTTCGCTCTCGATCTCGGAAAGGGCAGTCAGGATGCCGGCCTCGGTGGCGACGTGCGGCTCGACATCGATCCCCACGAAGCTGATTATCTCCTCCATTACCGCCGGGTTCCTGGGGTTGGTCATGGCCACGCCGAGGCGGCCCTCATTCCGTTTGAAGATCAATGCCTGAAGCCGGCGCGCGACGTGCAGGGGCAGCATTCTTCGCAGGGCGGACGGCGCCCGGCAGAGGACGGATGCGGGGACCGAGGGAACATCCAACTGCTCGGAAAGGGCGTCGAGCAGGGCGTGCTCATCCACGAATCCGAACTTCAGAAGCTGAGTCCCCAGCCGCCCGCCCTTGTGGTGGCAGGCCTCGAGCCCTGTGTGGAGCTCGGACACCGCGATAGCCCCACGCTCGAGCAGGATCTCGCCCAATCGTTTCATTCGGACATTCTATCGCGAACCCGGCGGAGCGGGAGGCAGGTCGCAGGTCGCACGTCTCAGGTCTCAGGTCTCAGGTCACACATCGCAAGTCGCAGGGTGCAGGTCGCAGGTCGCACATCACACATCACACATCACACATCGCACATCGCACATCGCACATCGCACATCGCAAGCCGCACCAGAATCGTCGGTTGGGCTCCTGCGATGTCAAGCTCTTTCTAAAATTTTTTGAAACCTGTGACCTGAAGCCCGAAACCTGTGACCTGAAGCCTGAGGCTTGAAGCCTGTGCGACCTGAAACCTGAGACCTGTGCGACCTGAGACCTGGGACCTGGAACCTGTGCGACCTGAGACCTGAAACCTGTGGGACCTGTGACCTGAAGCCTGTGCGACCTGAGACCTGAGACCTGAGACCTGAAACCTGAGCGGGTTCAGGCGGAGTTGCGGCGTTTGGTCAGGAGTCGGCCCAGCGCATCCCCTGCAGCCTGCGCCGCTGCCGTCAGGTCCTGCAGCACAGCGGCGGGAATCCGCCGGTTTTGCAGGTCACCCATGAGGTAGCCCTTCACCCGTCCCATCACCGGTATCGGAACCACCACGACCTCAGTAGGCCGGGGCTGACCCATGACCGTCAGCAGCTCTTCGTTGACCGGACCCCCGGGTATCGGTCCTACAAACCGGTCGCAGCCCTCGACGTCCAGGAAGATCGACGGCGCGTCGGAAAAAACCGAAAACGAACGCACGTCGATGGCGTCCAACGGTACCCCGCGGGAAATCCAGCCCGCCACCTTCCCCCGGTGGACCGAGAACAGGCAGACGCGATCGAGGCGTTGGGCTGCGTTGCGCACCAGGAGCTCGGCGACCTCGTTCACGGATCGACCGTTCTCCATGAGAAGCGCCAGTCCGCTGTCGCGCGGGGCCGACGCTGTCTTCTTCCCCCGCGCGCCTGCCACCGGCACCAGCGCAGGGAAGCTGGCGACCAACACCGTCCCGGTTTCCTTGGGACGGCTGCGGATGCGCAGCAGCGACCCAGGATCCAACCGGGGCGCCCACAGGCGTTCCCAGTCGCCCCCCGCTGCCGGCGATTCTTCCTCCGGCATCGCGACCTCGGTGGGACCCAGCGCCGGCTCTCGTTCCGGAAGCTCTTGCAGGGTCCTGGTGATGGTGCGATCCGAGGCCACAAAAGGCTCAACATGAAGCTGGGTGAAGGCCGAGATCTTGTCGATGACCTCGATGTCGGCCGGATCCCTCATCGCCACCTGGATACGGTCCCTCACCTTTCGGAAGGGAATCACATTGAGGCTGCGCTGCATATCGTGCGGCAACATGCCCCCATCCATGTTCGACCGCATCTGGCGGAGCATCGACTCGGTGACGAAGGGGACCCCGTGCTGCTGAGCGAGCGCCTCGAGAAGCGAGCTTTCGGTGAGGAAGCCATAGCCCAGCAGGCTGCTTCCCAGTCGATTTCCGTCCCGCCGACACGCCTCGAGGCCGGAGTACAGCTCGGCGACGGAAATAGACCCCTGGTCAACCAGAATTTCACCCAAGAGATTCACGCCGATAGTGTACAACTTACCTGAGAAATCGTCCACTTTCAGGACGACTATTTTCGTTGCGGGGGAACTGCAGCCGACGATTAGCCTGCATATCTCACCGGGTTCTGTCGCGAGGGCGGCGAGGCGCTCACCCCAGAGTTTTTAGTTTTGAGTTACCGACGCACGGATCGGTCGAGTAGCTTGAACATATTGCCCGCGCTTGGGCGCACCCAGCTTGAAACTCAACACCCGCCGACGGGAGCGGTAGGACTATGGCCGGGAAAATGAGACCTGAGACCTGCACCTTGAGACCCAGTGGCGGGCAAGCGCCAGTGCATGAAAACTCAAAACTCTTTCGTGAACAGGACGCCGCAATTCGCCGTCCAATGGAGACACCCGGTGAAAATATGCGGGTTAAGGGAACTGCGGCCGACGGTTAGCCTGCATATCTCACCGGATTTCGTCGCGAGGGCGCCGAGGTGCCGTGCGCAGTGGGGTTTTCGACCCGAGGGGCGCGGAGGCGTACTCGACAGTACGTCGAGCACCCCGAGGCGAGAAAACAACGCTGGGTGCGGTGCATCGCCGGCCGTAGCAGAAAGCTGGTGAGATATGCAGGCTAGCCGACGGCACGGTGTGGGGCGGCGAGGAAGCACGCCAGGTATCCCGGCCGGCTGCGAAGGG
>DAOWFV010000067.1 GCA_030637805.1 Acidobacteriota bacterium
GAGCTTCTTCCTCCAAGACACGTGGCGGATGAGCTCGAAGGTGCGGCTGCTGGTCGGAGTTCGTTGGGACGACGCCGACCAGTGGGGCTCCGAGGTGTCGCCGCGCGCCGATCTCGGGTGGCGGCTGAGCGACACCCTCGAACTACGCGCGGGCTATGGCGAGGCCTTCCGTCCACCCTCCATCGGTGAGCTCTACTTCCCATTCTCCGGCAATGCCGATCTCGAGCCGGAGACGTCGAGATCCTCCGACCTCGGCCTCGCCTACACCGCGAGGAACGGGGCTTCGCGGTGGCAGTTGACGGCGTTCTCCAACGACCTCAAGAACCTCATCGAGTTCGACTTCGCCACCTACACCAATGCCAACATCGGCTCTGCGAAGATCCTTGGAGCTGAGCTGGGATGGGAGCAGGCCCTGGGGAGGCGGGCGATGTCATCTGTACAGGTGACCTACCTCAACACCGAGGACGACGAGGGCCGACCGCTGTTGCGGCGACCCGACTGGAGTGCTTCATGGACCACCCACGGCATCTTCTCGGACTACTTCACTGGAGATATCACCGTGCGTTGGATCGGCAAACGGGAGGACATCGACCCGGTCACCTTCGCTCGCGCTGAGGCCGACGATTACCTCACCACCAACATCGCGATGGCTTACAGCCTTTTCAACGGCGTCGAGATCACCCTGCGGGTCCTGAACATCGCCGACAAGAAGTTCGAGGAGGTGCTCGGCTATCCCGCCCCCGGCCGCCGTTTCATGGCCGGGCTGCGCCTCGGCGTCGACTCGCAGGAGAAAAAGCGGCGCCGTTAACCCGCCAATCTCACCAGGTTCCGTCGCGAAGACAGCGAAGCGCTTCTCGGGGGATTTGGGGTTTCAGGTCTCAGGCTTCAGGTCTCAGGAAAGGAAGCACCCAATAACTCGGGCTGGTGGATGGGACCTGCGGCCTGGTTCCTACGACCTGCCATGCACCTTGTGCCCCGAGCCTTCCGCCTGGGTCGGTGCATCACCGACCGCAGCAGGAAGCTAGCCCGCATATCTCACCAGCTTTCTGCTGCGGTCGGCGATTCACCGCACCCAGCTGTGTTTTCTCGCCTCGGGGTGCTCGACGTACCGTCAAGTACGCCTCCGCGCCCCTCGGGTCGAAAACCCCGTTGTGCACGGCGCCTCGCCGCCCTCGCGACGAAACCCGGTGAGATATGCGGGCTAGTGAGATGTGCGGTTGAAACCCTGAACCTCGAACTTCGTATCAACTGCTCAACTGTGGTATGATTCGATTGAGATCGTGAATCACTCTCCTCTCTCTCGAGGGGACCGAACAGAAAAGGAGTTTCAGATGAGGAAAAGGATGATGGTGCTTGGAGTTCTGGTACTTGCGGCGGTGGTTGCTAGCCCGGCGATGGCCTGCGACGGAACTGCTGCGAAACAGGCGAAGAATGACGGCAGCTCGTGCGCAACCGGATCCGCCAAGGCTGCGTACGCCAAAACGCTCGAGGAGACCGGCTGCGAGAAGACCGCCAAGGCGGCGTACAACAATACTCTCGCGGAGGGCGTCTACGCCAAGAGCTACGCAGAGACCAGCTGCAGCAAGACCGCCACCAAGGCCGCCTACGCGGCGGTGCTCGCCGAGACCGACTGCTCCAAGACCGCCGATGCGGCTGCCACCCATGCGGTTGCCAGGGCCTCCTACGACGAGACTCTCGCAAAGACCAGCTGCGAGAAAAGCGCGCAGGCCGCCTACGAAAAGGTTGCGAAGAACGTGGGCACGAGCTGCGCGGTCGGCTCGGAGTCCGCCAAGAACTCCGACTGCTGCGACAAGAAGGGTGCGGCGGCGGCCCAGGCGAAGGCGGGTTGCAATCGCTCGAACGAGGGCACCGCTGAGCAGCCGGCCCAGACCGGGACAACCATCAAGGTGGCTTCCAACGAGAATTCTTCCTCCAACTGACAGACCGGAGAAGAAGACCGGATTGAGAAACCCGGGCGGCAGCCCGGGTTTCTTTTGAATTTGCTCGATGTCACAGGATCACCCGGAGAACCCAGGTCGGATAATTGTGACCCCGGACACAGACATCGGCCGTCGGAGCAGCCGATCCTCGTGGCCGAGAGGCCGGTCCACCGGCCCCAGGGAACGAAAGGAGACTGGAATGGGAATCGCCAGATCTCGCCGCCTCCGCCTCCTCGAAAGCTTGCGTCGAACGATCAGCGACATGCTCCACGAACGGGTGGACCGCGCCGCGTTCACCCGCGGTCAGGGCCCTCCCGAGAACACGAGGGCCATCTACACCGCGGCTCAGGTCGAGACCCCTGAACTTCTCGATCAGCTCCTCTTCGTCCACCACAAGGCCAGCCAGGAGAGGGGCGAAGAAGCGTCCCCGAACCCGGCCAGCCAAATAGACGAAAATGAGCGCGAGGCGATGCTGTCGGCTGTTCGGGCAGCCGTTGGCCGATCGACTGCGCGTTTCGGCGCGTAGCCTAGATTATTCCGGAAGCGCCGAGGCGATGGCCTCGTGGACCTCGCCCATGAGGCGAGGTATGTCCTCGTTTGTGAGCCCGTCCGTCGAAATCGGCGGGTGAATCACCAGGCGTGCGGAGCCCGGCATTAGATCGGCGCTATGCGCCGGCAGCACATCACAGGTGCCGGTGACCGTCAGCGGGAGAATCGGCAGGCCCAGGTCGAGGGCCATGCGGAACGCACCTCTCTTGAACCGCATGAGCTTGCCGTCCGGGCTGCGGGTCCCCTCCGGAAAGAAGATAACCGACGTACCGTCGACGATGCGCTCCTTTGCGGCCTCCAGGCTCGCCAGCGCAGCCTTGTGGTCTGACCGGTCGATGAAGATGTGGCCGAGGCGCTCGCACGCCGCGCCGAGGCCCGGCACCCGGCGCAGCTCCTGCTTCATGACCCACTTGAAATCCACCCCCAGCCAGCCGTAGAGCACCCAAACGTCGTAGTGACTTTGGTGGTTGCAGACCAGGACGTAGGACTGGTGGGGATCGAGATTCTCGCGAGTCTCCACGCGGACCCTCATGGGGGTCAGCCATGAGTTGAGTCGCGCCCAGGGAACGCCGGACCACCGGCTCGCGACGCGGGCGTCCACGAAGAGTCGCAGCACCAGCGCCAAGTTTCCAAAGAACAGCGTCGACGCGAATACCACGGGTGCCAGGATCAGCCACTTGTAAGGCTGGTAGAGCCACCACGAAACCGAACGCCTTCTCATTTCAGGCACATCATATCCAATTCCGCGCCGGGCACGGAATTGGGAACGAGGATGGTATCCTTCCGCGTCCGGCTAATCATGGAGGCAGAGTGTCCAACAA
>DAOWFV010000097.1 GCA_030637805.1 Acidobacteriota bacterium
AGAGCATCGTCGGGATTCCCGGTGAGCTGGAGTGCGAAGAGATAGGCCTGTCGCCGACAGATCTTGGCCAGCTCCTCGCATGCGGCGGCATTGCCCTGCTGGGCGAGGATTACCGTGCGCGCTTCGTCCGGCGGTTTGGTGGCCGCTGCCCCGATTGCGGGATGGGTGCCGGTCATGGCAATGCTCACGCCCTTCCGTACGCGGTTGAGAGGTCGATATTCCGTGCCACGGCGCGCCGCCGGGTCCCCCGCCTCAAGCGAGCGCCGCCAGGGCTGCGTCGTAGTCGGGTTCGGTTGTGATCTCCTCGACAAGCTGGGTGTAGATCACACGGTCGTTCTCGTCCAAGATCACAACCGCCCGCGCGCAGATCCCGGCCAGGGGGCCATCCACGAGCAGCACGCCGTAGTCCTTGGCGAAGTTGCGGCTGCGCAGCATGGAAAGGGGCACCACGTCTTCGAGGCCCTCGGTGGAGCAGAAGCGCCCCTGGGCAAAGGGCAGGTCCGAGGAGATCACCAGGACCACCGCGTTGTCGATGCCGGCGGCGGCCTCGTTGAAGAACCGCGCCGAGGCGGCACACACCGGTGTGTCGAGGCTGGGGACGATATTCAATACCTTGCGTTTTCCGGAAAAGGCGTCAAGCCCGATGTCGGCGAGATCGCCTCCGGTCAGACGGAAGGCCGGCGCCTGGGCGCCGACCGCCGGAAGCTCGCCGTTGGTGTGGACCGGGCTCCCCTTGAGGTGTGTTTTTGCCATCAGTCACTCCTTTTGTTGCGGTTCCATTTGTTTTCGAGTATGCCCACGATCAACTCGTAACCCTCGCCGTCCACCTGGTCGAAGTGGTGCGGCCGATAGGAGTCCACGTCGAGGACGCCGATCGGGCGGCCCGCGGCGTCGTGCAGCGGAACCACGATCTCCGACCGGCTGCGCTCGTCGCAGGGGATATGGCCCGGGAAGGCGTGCACGTTGTCGACGATCACCGTCTCGGACCGGTCGATGGCCGCCCAGCAGACGCCGACATGTTGCTCGAGCACCAGGCACGCTAGCGGACCCTGATAGGCGTCGACGACCAGTTCCCCGTCCTTGAGCAGGTAGAAGCCGGTCCACGATACCCCCGGCACCTTGTGGTGGAGCAGGGCTGCGGCTGTGGCGCGGTGGGCGGCTGGATCATCGGTCTTCTCGAGCAGCTCAGCAATCTGATCGGCGATTCGCCGGTAGCGGTCGCGACGCGCGGAGTCACTCATTAGCGTTGCCTCGAGGTCGGAATTCCGAATTCCGAATTCCGAATTCCGAACTCTGTAATGCGGTCACATCTCCTCCGGCACGGGTATTCCCAACAGCTCCTCGAGCAGGACCTTCATCTCCCGGTCGAAGAGGGTGAAGACCGCCCGCCTCAGGCGACGCAGCTCCGCGTCCTCCTCGGGCACGACCGGGTGGGCGTGGTAGAGGCTGTGGAAGAGCTGGGCCATCTCGTGGACGTGCTGGGCAAGCAGCGAGAACTCGAGGTTGTCGACTGCCTGCCCAATCACTTCTCGGCGGCGGGCGCACTGAAGCACCAGCTCCCACAAATCGTCGCCGATCTCGGCTCCGGCCAGGGAGTCAATCTCCTCTGGGGCGAGGCGGCCCTCGCCTCGTTTAACCTTCAGTTTGTCGAAGATCTTCTGCGCTCGCACCGCGGAGTACTGCAGATAGGGACCGGTGTCACCCTCGAACGCGAGAGCCTCTTTGAAGTCGAAGGCCAGCACCCGGTTTCTGGATTGGCGGGCCATCAGGTAACGCAGGGCACCGACCGCGATCGCCCGCGCCCGGTTGGGCAGGTCGTCCACCGCGCTCCCTTCATCCGCGCGCTCGGCGACGGCATCGCCGGCCGCCGCGGTGAGAATGTCGAGGAACTCATCCGCCTTGACTCCGATTCCGCGCCGTCCGGACATGTCGATATAGGCCTTGGCCATCGCTTCCTCGGAGAGGCCGAAGGAGGAACCGGTTCTTTCCTCGATGAGCCTCACGGCGGCGGGCGTCAGAGCCACCATCTCGTACGCGAAGTGGACCGAGTTGTCGGCGGCCTCGGGGTGGCCGAGGACGCGGACGGCTTCCTTGACCACCTTCTGCGGGTAGGACTGCCGCACGTCGATGACGTTGTAGACCTTGCGGCCGCTGCCGAACGAGCGACCGGGCATGGTCTCGGCGAGATCGGAGATCGTGCGCACCAGCACTTCAGAGCCTTTTCCATAGCGCACCGGGAGGGCCGGGGCCGGCTGGCTCCACCGGGTGAAGGCGCGGTAGCCGAAGTCGTGGCGGGAGCCGTCCGGATCCGGGAGCAGCCCCAGCTTCCACAGCTGGTAGGCGATGTCCTTGCCGGTGTAGGTAACGGTGCCGTTGGAACGCACAAGGATCTTGTCCGGATCGTCCATATCCGCGAACTCCGGGCTCGCGGCCAGGGACATTACCCAGCAGCCCTTGTTCTTGCCGTCTTCCTCGAGGCGGATGGCGCCGGCGTCCTGGAGCAGCTCGAAGGCGCGCCGCCAAAAACCGAGAAGGAGGATGTCCGACTCGTGCGGCAAAAGATCGTAGGCCACCCCGAGGCGGGCCATGGTGGCCAGGTGGCAACGGACATTCGACTCGGCCACCGTCGAGGCCAGACGCGCCACCGCGCGCCCGGAGAAGGAATCGCCGGCCACCACCGCCCCTCGGATCAGCTGCAGGGCCGTGTCGAGCTCGAGGCCTCCGTGGCCCGCCTCCACCATGTGCAGGACCTCGGCTCGGTGGGCGGCGAACTCGGGCTCCGTCTCGTAGCGTGCAGTCACCCTCGGGTAGATCTTCCAGCAGAGATCGTCGAAGTCGGCGGTGGAAGCTGCAGGGACCTCCTCGCCGGAGGCCCGTTTCATCGCCAGCTCGATCAGTTCGTCGCGGCGGCTCGGCTCCACTCCCAGGGCCTCGGCGAGCTCGGACTCCGGCAGGAAGAGGAAACCGACCACGACATCCGCCACTTGGACTCCCGTGTCGTCGATGTAGTCCTGGACCTCGACCTCGTGTCCGAGGTGGCGCAGGCAGCGCACCAGGATGTCACCGAGCACCGCGTTGCGCAGATGCCCAATGTGGGCCGCCTTGTTGGGGTTGATGTTCGTGTGCTCGACGATCGTCTTTCCCGAGGCATCGGCCCCGCCGTCGTGCTCCTCGCGCAGGATTCCGGTCAGGAGGACATCGCGCTTCAAGAAGAGGTTGAGGAAGCCGGGCCCGGCGATCTCGACTCGCTCGACCTCCTCGGGCCAGGCGGCCTTTTCGGCGACGCCCTCCGCAATCTGACGTGGCGCCCGTTTGAGCTCGCGGGCCAGGGGCAGGGCCCCGGGCCACGCCAGGTCTCCGAGCTCGCGCCGCGGCGGCACCTCGAGCACCACCTCCTCCGGCCGGTGGTCGAACTCGGCCTCGAGGGCGGCTGCCAATGCCTCAGCAGCGCGTTTTCTGATCGATTCCAAAGGCATCCTTCGCCTCCACTCGGTCGAGGGTGGATTCTACTCGATTCAAATTCTCCCC
>DAOWFV010000178.1 GCA_030637805.1 Acidobacteriota bacterium
AGTATCCACCCACGTGGGTTGAAGGGATTCAGACATCGCGGGGGATGGTAGCAGAGAGGGAACAATTAGGAATTCGGAATTAGGAATTATCGGCGCGAGGAAGCGATCGAGGGTCTCGGAGCCATGGGCCCGCGCTTGGGCGCGCTGACCGGACGTGCACGCACAGGGAAGTTCTTAGTTTTGAGTTCGGGCAAAGGCGCGAACTGGAAAATCTGTAATCCTGAGCGGAGCGCCCCGGGCGCGAAGTCGAAGGATCCCCCTAGTAACGCGCCCAAGCGTGGGCGGCACGCACCAACACTCTGATCGCCTCCACGCGTAGTTAATTCCGAATTCCGAATTCCTAATTCCGAATTCCCAAGCCCCTTCCAAAATCGCGACCTCCTCCACTTTCCCATGCTAGACTCCCTTCATGAGACCGGTTCTCGACCTTCGCAGCGCCAAGGTGGCGGTAGAGCTCACCAGCCGCTGCAACTTGCGTTGCGCCATGTGTCCGATGGGAAACCTCGGCCGCCCCGAGGCCGACATGCCCTGGTGGCTCGTAGAGAAGGTCGCCTCCGATTTCGAATCGAACGGAGTCCGGGTGCGCTGGCTGCACGAGATGGGTGAACCCCTGCTCTTTCCGAGGCTCGCTGAAGCCATCGACCTCTTTCCGGGCGCCGGTGTGTCTACCAACGTCATGCTGCTCGACGAGGAACGCGGACGCGAGCTACTCGGCACCTCCCTTCAGCGCATTCGCCTCTGCATCGACACTGTCAACCCGAAGATCTACCCTTTGGTCCGCCGCGGTGGCCGCTTTGACCCGGTGGTGGCCAACATCCGCACCTTCCTCGAGCTGTCCAAGGGCCACGACATCCGGGTCGAGATCCAGAAAATGGTCTCGCTCAAGACTGCCGACGAGAAGGTAAAAGATTTCGAGGAGCTTTTCTCCATCGACCGCTACCCGCAGGCACAGGTGATCGAGAAGACCTGCGAGGGGCTCGACACCACCGATGCCACCGACCTCCACGAGGAGTTCTACGGCTGCTTCCAGGGCTACCCCTTCCGTTGGTTTATCGTTCTCTCGGACGGCCGCGTCACCCACTGCTGCTACGACTCGGACGGCGACCAGCCGATCGGCGACATGAAGACCCAGACGGTGCGGGAAATTCTCGCTGCCAACACGGTCGATCGGTACATGGCCGCGTTCAAGGCCAAGGATTGGGAGACCCTGCCCCGCTGCGGCGAGTGCTTCAAGAACAGCTCCGGCAAGGCGGTGATAGTGGATCAGCTCATCCAGCTCGGACACAAGATCGACCACGTGCTGCCCGTCAAACAGGTCGCGCGGAAGATCATCAATCGCTGATCCGTTATCCTCCCTCAATGGGCAAGGCCGAGTGGGGGGCGGATCCGGAGTTCTTCGGTCCACGGCACGCGCATCGTGAGCGCAGGATCATGCACGCCCTGCGGCGGGGGGTGGTGAAGGACGGCCCGCACCTCGAGTGTGCCGCGGGGGTGGGCTCGCTCTCGCTCACACTGTCGCAGGGAGGTCGCACGGTGGTCGCGGCCGACCTGTCGCTGCGCTCGCTGATTCAGATCGCCCGTCGCTTCGAGACGGCAGAAGGAGCCGGGGGGCTCCTGCTCGTGGTCGCCGACATCACCCGCCTGCCGTTCGCTGACCACTCCTTCACCAGCGCCACCTCCGCCGAAACCCTGGAGCACGTCCCGGAGCACGAGCGCGCGGTGGAGGAGCTCGCACGGGTGTTGGTGCCGGGCGGGGCGCTTGTGGGCAGCGTACCGGCGGGCCCCGCGCAGTGGTCTGATTGGGACGAGTGGGCGGGCCACCTACGCCGCTATTCCCGCCCGCAGATGGAGGACATGCTCGGCCGGGCCGGCCTCGAGCCGAAGGTCACGGTCTGGGGCTGGCCGCTGCTTCGACTTTATGACGACCTCTTTCTGAAGCGGGTCAACCGCCGGCGCCTGCACCACGACGGCGCCCTCGAGGACGACCGCACGCTGCGCCGGGTGTCGGGCCTCGGGCGGCGACGATCCCTGGTCAGGCTTGTGGGCTCAATCTTCGCACTCGACCGGTTCTTCGACGGTTCCCCGTGGGGTGTCGGCCTCCTCTTCATCGCGCGCAAGCCGGGGAGGAAAGGTGAAGAGGTGAAGAGGTGAAAACGATAAGTTCTCAGTTTTGAGTTTTTAGTTTTTTATCGGCGCGGAGAAGCAATCTGGGCTGTTGAAGCGAACTGCCCGCGCCTGGGCGCGCCGCTTCGGAGGTGCCTGGCTCCCGATGTGACGATGTCCTCATCGTCATATCGGCGTGCCTGGCATCCTCACGGGCAGGGTGCCGACAGAGAGGGCTCTCTCGGGGAGCGCGACGACAGAAGGTCGCCTTGAAATCAGCAGCCTATCGCCGAAGTCCGAACACGCGTGCTCACCGGTGGTACTCGGATTCCACGGGGAACGGAAGAAAATCGAAGATCCGAAAGAGGAGTCAGGGCCCAAGACGGTTCCGGAGGCCGGGATAGTCAGGGTCGTCTGCGGCCGCCGACTGCACGAACGCGCGGGCCCGGGCCGAGAACCCAGTGATAACCGGTGAGGGTTCTTCCCCGGTTGTCGGTCAGCATGATCCGCAGAAGATGATCGGCGCCCGATTCCGCAGCCGCCCACACACCGAGCTCGCCATTATCCTCGACGTTCTCTTCGCCGTCGGCCAGGGTCAGCGGCCGGCCTCCGCGCCGCGGCACAACGTCGAGACGCCATGATTTCAACGCTGATCCATCCTCCTCGGTGAAGATCGCGGCCCAACCGTGCAACACTGCGGGAGCGCCGGACGGCGGCGGTGCAATGGGCGGGTCGGCAATGACCGTCACCGCAATGAGGCCGTCACCGCCGAGGACGGGCGTCGTCTCCACCGGCGTGTGGTCCGCGAGGAGCCGTGCGTTGTCGTAAGCACCGAATCGGGTAAAGGCGCCGGTCGGATCGGAAGGATAGGGCCGGACATCACAGGAGTGCAGCTCGATGGTGGAATCCTGGGCCGCCTCGATGGTGGTGGTGAAGCTGCAGTCGAATGCTCTGATGTGGGAGCCGTCGCGGGCGCCAAAGAAGCCGCCGCTGCCGTCGATCGTGGTGCGCTCCATCCGTACCCGGGAATTCTGGAAGCTCAGAATCTCCCCCAGCAGCGAGTCCCGGATCTTCACCACCGCCTCCTGCTCCGGATAGAGGTTCCAGGTGTCGATGGAAGAGTCCACCAAGCGCAGCTCGCGGTCGCTGAGGCCGAGGATCGTGTCCTCGTGGAGAACGCCGTTTTGCAACCCCACCACAGTCGCCGAAATCGGCATGTGGAGGCCCACCACGACCCAATTGTCCTCGGCGATGTCGCGCAGGGTCAACCGGCTTCCGTCGCGCACCAGCATCGGCCACAGCAGGGCCTCGCAGCGTTCCATGACGACGTTCTGCCGGATGCCCATAGCCCCCGCTGGCGGAAAGGTCCAATAATCGATGGAGCCGGGCATCGGCGGCGAGTACTCGGCCACCGAGCCACTCGGAAACTCCACCCAGACCCAGAGCCTGCCCGCGTCTGGATCGCGGGGGATGTCCGCCAACTCCATCCGCGCGTCGTTCTGGACGATGACCTCGAAGCTGCCGTTAAGACGACGGGCCTGGAGGTGGGAGGTGTCGCTCGCGACCAGCTGCACGTCGTCGAAATCGGTGTCCTCCACCGTCAGCTCGGCCTCGCCGCCGATCACCAGACCGTGCTGGACCCGACTGGGGATTCGGTAGTCGCAGCCCACCACCTCGATGCGGGCATCGTCAATGCCCACCAGGGCATACTGGCCATGGTAGGTGCTGAGAAACCGGATCGCGGAACCCTCGAGACGCAATCGGCCGTCCCCGATAACCCACACATTTCCCTCGACCTGCAGACCTGGCTCGGGGACGTCACGCACCGTGAGCGAACCGCCGCCAACGATGATGACGTCACCCACCTCGGCGGGCTCGGTGAGCACCACCTCTCCCGTGATGATCCACGGGTCGGCAGCGGGCGCGGCTGCGGCACTCAACACCAGCAGTCCGGACCACAGCCAATAAGAACGCGAGAACTTCATATGATCCATTGTCTCGCGAAGCCCGGTTTTCTTCAGCCAAGGATCTCCGGCATGAATCGCTCGTCCGCAGCGGCCACCTCTCCCATGCCCTTGGCGACGGCGCCGGAGAACATCTTCGACATCATCGATATGTTCATTTTCGCCAGCCACACCGAATGGTCCTCGAGCTCATAAACTGCCCACGAGCAGGGCATGATCGCCGCAATTTTCGGAGTGTCCGACAATACTCGATTCGCAATGCTCGGCTTGCACACGAAGTATGTACGGATCCGGCGAATTCCGTCGGGCGCCTCATCCTTGTCGGCCAGCTTCTGCCACATGTCGAAGCTCGGCATGGGAAAGCTCCATCCACCCCCCGCGGGCACCACCCGCTCCACCGCAGCGCAGGTCTCCTCGAAGGTGGAGGCACTCCGCTGGGGAACGATCATGCTCGACCGCATCAACCACACCATGAATACTCCGGTCAGAACGACTCCCAGGACAACTCCTGCAACGACAGCAATTCCAAGGCTCAATTCCGTGTTCCTCCAGATCTCACCGCGGCCCGCCGCGCGGCTGATTTTCTACATCGTTATTATAGCATGTTCTTAAATATTAATCTATCGCAAGCCCGCATATCTCACGAGCTCGCAGGTCGCAGGTCGCACACATCGCAGGTCTCAGGTCTCAGGTCTCAGGGTGCACA
>DAOWFV010000205.1 GCA_030637805.1 Acidobacteriota bacterium
CTGGGCGTCGGCTACAGCGTGGGCGTCAAGCCCGCATCGAGCTATGTATTCCGGATCTTCGTCAGTCCGGTCGGGCCGTACTACAAGGGTGGTTTCGGACCCGACCAGGGGAAACCCATCATGGTGAGCCGCTTCGACCGCGCCGCACCGCACGGCACGGGCCACGTCAAGGCCGGGGGCAATTATGCGTGCTCGTTCATATCGGGGGCCGAGGCGAGGTCCAAGGGTCTCGTGGACGCCCTCTACCTGGACCCTGCCGAGCATCGCTTTATCGAAGAGATCGGCGCCGCCAACTTCCTCGCCTTCAATGGCGAGACGCTCATCACCCCGGACTCCGAGAGCATTCTGCGCTCGATTACCCGCGTTTCGATTCTCGAGATCGCTGAGAAGATCTTTGGCTGGCCCACCGAGGAGCGGAAAATCGCCCTCGAGGACCTCGATAAGATTTCAGCCGCCGCATGCTGCGGCACCGCTGCGGTCATCACCTGGGTCGAGAGCGTCGTGGACGGCGACCGTACCTGGAATTTCCCCTTCGACGAACGCTGGCAGGAACTCTACGACACCCTGATGGGAATCCAGACCGCGACCAGGGAGGACCCGTTCGGCTGGCGATACGAGATCAGGGTTTGAGCTCGGCGATCGCATCCTCCCGGTCGTCATAGACCGAGAAGATCTCGTTCAACCGAGTCAGCCGAAGAAGGTTGAGGACTCTCGTATGGGGGCGGAGCAGCGCCAGGCGGCGCCCTTCCTTTTCGAACCGCTGCAAATATCCCACAAGCTCGCCGAGCCCGGTCGAATCCACGTGGTCGATGCCGGACAGGTCAATCAGAACCACCGGCATACCTGCGTCAAGAAGCTCCTCGAGGTAGGCGGAGAACCGCTGCGCAGACTCTCCGAAGTTGATGAACCCGCGAACCTCGACGATGGTCACGCCACTCTCGTCAGTTCTCTCGATTTCCATCAGCTTTCCTCTTCATCCTCGAATCCCTGCCCGCTCTTCGTTGCACTCTGCGACTCATCATTCGACATCTCGAGGCGCCATTCCAGGTACCGGTGGGTAGCTCTGCGGACCGCCTCGGCGCCCCATTGTAGGGGTCGCCTGGCGATCAAAGCAAGGAGCCGCAGCCGCTCCGCCTCTCCATGATCGGAGACCACCTTCAGAGCGGCCCACGGAACGGACCACATCCCGGCCACCTGGGCCACTGAAGCGCTCTCCCAATCCACCACCACCGGCACCTCCGCGATCTCCTCACCCGGGGGGGGGTGAGCCGGCGACGCGAAGTGCCCCTCCCAACAGAGAAGCTCCGCCATCGTGGCCCCGGGAACCTCGAGCAGGCGCTCCGTGAGGCCAACATCAGGCTCGAAGCGGTGAGGGATCTCCACCGGCAGCTCACCTAGCTCGCGCAGGGCCACATCCACGACCGACCGCGCCACGGTCAAGGTTCCGGCCTTGATTTTCGGATCGGCACAGCCGGCAGTGCCGAAGCTGATGAGAAGGACGGGATCGAGGTACTGGATCGCCGCCTGCGTCGCGGCTGCGGCTGCAACCTTGCCGGGTCCACTGCGGATCACCGCGAACGGGGCGTCCCACATCTCGCCCCGGTAGAGCATCCACCGCCCCCAGGGCTCCCGGCTCACTCCTTGCCCCACCGACGCAGCTGCCCGAGCCTCGAAAGCATGCGCGGCGATGATCACCACCGCCCGGCTCATTCTCCCCCCGCCACGACCGCTATCTTACACGCGGCTGATGGGATTCGAGCGCACCGGTTCTTAGTTTTGAGTTTTTGGTTTTGAGTTTTGAGTTCGGGCAAGGGCGCGATGACCGGACGTTCCGGGTGCGGCGATCTGATGGGGGAGCGCCTTTGGATTCGCATGGCAACGAACGAGGGGGCTGCTGATCTTGACTGCGCGACGAGTCATCCGATCGCCGACACCGGGCTCTCTCGGGGAGCGCGACCGCAGAAGATCGCGCTGAAATCGGAAGCGCCCTTCTGGACATCGGGCGCGGGCATACGAACGGGCCCGGACGGAGGCCCGATCAGAAAGGCCACCACCAGCGAGCCTGGCGGGGCGGCCCCAGCTCGGTTATTCCACTCTCCGCCGCGATAAGCGCCCTCCGCCGCTCCTCGGTGTCGCGTTCGACCAGCAAGCAGTCGGCGCTCTCCACATCGAGCAGAAGCTCCGGGGCTGAGTTCAAGATCACCACGTCTACGAACCTGTCCTCCGGCAGCGCTCCGGCCACGACCTCCGACACCAGGTTGAGAGCCGAGCGCAGAGAGCGCATCGCCGCCGGCACCAGCCATGCGAAGAGCACCAGCTCGGGCCTCTCCTGGCGCCCTCCCACCTGAGCCTGGACGAGGTGGGCAAAAGCAACGTCGGGGCACGCCCCGAGCCCGTCCCGCAGCTTTCCCAGGATCTCCTCTTCGAGCGGATTCTGCGGAGGGCCGATGCGCAGGTCGATCTCCGGCTCGTCCATTCCCAGATGATAACCAACCCTGTCCTCCCTGACATCCTCAACGTCCTAACCCGCATATCTCACCGGGTGTCTACTGCGGACGGCGAATCGCGGCTTCCCGCCGTGCTTGTCGCAAATCGTGCTCCTCGACGTAGCGCTACTACGACTGCGTCGCCCGATTCGCGACAATCCCAGCGGATACTTGCGCTTCGCCGCCCTCGCTACGAAACCCGGTGAGAAATGCGGGCTAACCCTGCGAAGCCGGAACCAAAGAGGTTCCGCTAGCCGTCAGCTCTTAGGTCTCAGGGATAAAGTCACAGGTCTCAGGTCTCAGGCTTCAGGTCTTTGCATGCACGGAGGTCGCGAAGGAAAGGTCTGGAAAAGAAAAGAACCCCCTTGACATCGCAGGGATCCAACCGACCATCTGGTGTGACCTGCGACCTGATACCTGCGACCTGGTACCTGGGGCCGCTCCTGCTAATGGCTAACGGCTAACGGCTTGATGCCATCCTGCGTAGAATCTCGTCGGTAAGAGAATAATGGTCTCGAATATGGACCTCCGCCGGGATTCCAGCTAGGGTTGAGTCGTGACCGGTCGGCGATC